>JBILPB010000200.1:0-4652 GCA_044374175.1 Bacteroidia bacterium
GATATAAATCTTTTCACTCATTTCTTTGGTGATAGCAATATTTGAAACCAAAGGCGCACCTGTTTTTTCAACCAATTTATCCATCACTGCTTTGTATAAGCGGTTCATACCAGGATCGTTGAACTGTGAGGCTATGGTGCCAAACACAGGAATTTCTTCATCATCTACATCCCATAATTGATGGTTACGTTTGTATTGTTTTTTAACATCGCGCAGCGCATCTAAAGCTCCGCGTTTATCAAATTTATTTAAGGCTATAATGTCAGCAAAGTCAAGCATATCAATCTTTTCGAGTTGTGTAGCTGCACCGTATTCAGGTGTCATTACATACAAACTCATATTGCTATGCTCAATAATTTCGGTGTCGGACTGGCCTATACCAGAGGTTTCCAAAATAATTAAATCGAAATGAGCTGCTTTAAGCACATCAACTGCTTCCTTCACATGCTTACTTAAAGCTAGGTTACTCTGACGTGTAGCTAATGAACGCATGTAAACACGTTCGTTTTTAATACTGTTCATTCTAATTCTATCACCAAGCAGCGCACCACCTGTCTTTCTTTTACTAGGATCTACAGATACAATTGCGATTTTTTTATCGCTAAAATCCATCAAAAACCTGCGTACTAATTCATCCACCAAAGATGATTTACCCGCACCACCTGTACCTGTTATCCCTAAAATAGGTGTGTTGGCAATATTTGTGGCACTTTTGGCCACTGCACCTTCCAAAATTTCGGGATAAAATTTGGCAAACTCATCCGGAAAGTTTTCGGCAGAAGAAATTAAACGTGCAATGCTCTTGTAATCGCGTTCTTTAAGATGTTTAACTTCGCCATTCAAGTTGGCTCCTGTGGGAAAATCGCACAAATGCAACATATTGTTGATCATACCTTGTAAGCCCATCGCACGACCATCATCAGGACTGTAAATTCTTGTGATACCATAGGCATGCAATTCTGTAATTTCATCTGGTAAAATTACACCACCTCCACCACCAAAAATTTTAATATGCTCAGAACCTTTTTCTTTCAATAAATCGTGCATGTATTTAAAATACTCTACATGGCCGCCTTGGTATGATGTTAGGGCAATGGCGTTAGCATCTTCTTGAATAGCGCAATTAACAACTTCTAAAGCACTTCGGTCGTGGCCTAAATGAATCACCTCAGCTCCACTACTTTGGATGATTCTACGCATGATGTTAATTGAGGCATCATGTCCATCGAACAGAGAGGCCGCAGTAACGATTCTAATTTTATTTTTTGGAATATAAGGTGCTTCAGTAATCATAATTCTAATTAATATAAGCCACAAATTTGCTAATTTTTTTGGGATTATGGGCACATAATTTAGAATTTGAAATTTAAAGCTCATCTTCAACATTTTAGGGCCAAAGAGCTATTTAAACAAAAATATTTAGATTTGTAATTAAACATCCATATTTAAACCTATGACCATTAAAGCAAATAATGTTGAAGAATATATTGAACAAGTTAGTGAAGACAAGCGTGAAGCCATCATCGAACTTCGTAAAATAATTAAAAATAACCTCCCAAAAGGTTTTGAAGAATGTATGAATTATAATATGATTGGATATGTGGTTCCGCATAAATTGTACCCTGCAGGATACCATTGCGATCCAAAACTTCCATTGCCATTTATTAATTTAGCTGCTCAAAAAAACTTTATAGCACTGTATCACATGGGTATTTATGCCAATCCACAATTATTAGCATGGTTTACAGCTGAGCATGCAAAACGCGTAAAAGGAAAGTTAGATATGGGCAAAAGTTGTATTCGTTATAAAAAAGCGGAAAATATTCCTTATGATTTAATAGGCGAATTGATGCAAAAAATTACAGTGAACGAATGGATTGAAGGCTATGAAAATGCCTTTATAAAAAAATCCTAAAATTAAACGCTTACTTTTGAAAATTAATTTTGCAATATAAATGATGCCCCCAATGCCGCTTTATGTCTAATGTTGAAGATAATTATACCAAATGTGTTCAAATTCTGAACAAATATTGGGGACATAAAAATTTTAGACCATTACAATGGGATATCATAGCATCGGTGCTCAACAAAAAAGATACTATTGCGCTTTTGCCCACAGGTGGAGGAAAATCGGTATGTTTCCAGGTACCAGCATTAGCTATTGATGGCATTTGTATAGTGGTTACACCTTTGATTGCGCTAATGAAAGATCAGGTAATGCAGTTGAATAAGAAAGGAATTAGCGCCACTGCCATACACAGTGGAATGAAGCGCAGAGAGATTGACATAGCAATTGGCAATAGCATTCAAAAGAAACAAAAATTCTTATACCTCTCTCCCGAAAGGCTACAAACAGAAATGTTGTTGGCGAAAGTACATTTGATGAATGTGGGCTTAATAGCCATTGATGAAGCACATTGTATTTCGCAATGGGGCTATGATTTTAGACCAGCTTATTTAAAGATAGCCTCCTTAACTGAACTAGTACCTGACGTACCCATCATAGCGCTTACTGCCACTGCCACACAGAAGGTGGTACTTGATATTGGAGATAAATTAGTGCTGCAAAAGCCTGCCTTTTTCAAAAAGAGTTTTGAACGCAAAAATATTGCCTACATGGTGTTGCAAGAAGAAAATAAAATGGGACGTATGCTAAAAATTGCTCGAACTATTAAAGGTTCAGGCATTGTGTATGTGCGCAATCGTAGGCTAACACAAGAGATTAGCCATTTCTTCAATCAAAATGGCATTATTTCAAGTTTTTATCACGCTGGTTTAACAAGCGACATAAGAGATGCAAGACAGCATGAATGGATTAACAACCAGACTCAAATTATGGTATGTACCAATGCATTTGGAATGGGCATTGATAAAGCAGATGTTCGATTTGTAATCCATTACAGTTCTCCCGATTGTATAGAAAATTATTTTCAGGAAGCAGGAAGAGCAGGTAGAGATGAACAAAAAGCTTACGCAGTATTACTCTATGAAAAAAGCGACCGCTTTGATTTAGAGAGCCAGGTAGAAGCCAGTTTTCCTCCGATGCATGAAATAAAAAGAGTGTATCAGGGCTTATCCAATTTCTTTCAGGTGGCCATGGGCGTGGCCCCCGAAAAGAGTTTCGATTTTGATATCAATGAATTTTGCTCGACATATAACCTGCGAGCAGGCCTGGTTTTCAATGCCATGAAACTGCTCGAACGTGATGGTATGATTGCCCTTACCGAAGAAATAAATATGCCATCGCGCATTAAATTTTTAGTGAACAAAAACGCCTTATACGATTTTCAGGTATATCATTTTAAGTACGATGAATTTGTAAAATTATTGTTGCGCTCTTATGGTGGCATTTTTGATAATTATGTTAATATTAATGAAACAGAATTAGCGCGAAGAGGACAGCTCAAAAAAGAAGAAGTGTTGGACTATTTGAAGAAATTAGATGGGTTTAAAATATTAAATTATTTACCCCAAAAAAGTATTCCACAATTGCATTTTACGGCTTTACGAAAAGATGCAAAATCTATTAATTTGAGCAATGAAGTTTATATTGACCGAAAGGTACTGGCAATAAAAAAGATGGAAGCCATGCTGAACTATGCCGAAAGTACTACTTCTTGCCGTAATTTAATACTATTAAACTATTTTGAGGAGCCGGATGCCCAGAAATGCGGCCATTGCGATGTTTGCATTTTCGAGAAAAAAGTAGCGCTAAGTAATTTAGAAGTGCAAACCATGAGTGAAAAAATTATTGCTATCCTACAAAAAGAGCCAATTACAGTGGTTCAACTCATCGAAAATTTCAAACAATTTAAAGAAGACGAAGCCTTTGAAGTGCTGCATTGGCTGCAAGAAATTAATCAGGTAGAGGAAAGAGCAGGCTTACTCTATCTTACAGAAAAGACTTCGTAAAAATTTATTTTATTTTTGAATTTTCTCGAAGGTCATTAAATCTGTTGAAGGAATTTCTTTTAGACCCAACTGACGAAACATCGTTACAAGTTGCCCACGGTGATAAGTGCCATGGTTCATACAATGCATAATTACAGAAGCAAAAGGAGTTGAAAATTGTTCCCCTTTTAGGTTGGTATATTCACAGATTTGATCAAAAAATGAATCACTACTAGCATTTACAAAATCGTTAAAATTGGCTGCGCTGGCTAAAAACAGGTTGGTAGAAAAACCTTCTTTGTCCATCATTTTACTTGGCCAATCATTAATGCTATTGCCTTGCATGCGTTGCAACCAAATATACTCAGCGTCCCAAATATGCAATATTGTTTTAAACACACTATTGAAGCTACTCTCAATGGTTTGGTGCAATTGCTCTTGCGATAGTTTTTCTACACATTTAATCATTTCATTATTAGCCCAAAGGTTGTACGATGTGTATGCTTTTAGTGTATTTTTCATAAATTGAACTATTGATGATCATATTTTTTAAAGTTGGCAAAGGTAAACAAATATGATTAGCGAATTAGCAAATCGTTATTGCCACAGATTTTTTAACGCAGAGACGCAAAGAAGTCGCAATGGTAGCAGAGACTTTTCATTTTCAAATTTTCACATTGCTTCATTTTCAAATTGAGTTGCCACAGAGCCGAAGCCACAGAATCACAGATTTTTTAACGCAGAGACGCAAAGAAGTCGCA
>JBILPB010000275.1:0-2674 GCA_044374175.1 Bacteroidia bacterium
CACCAATTGTCACTGAAAGCACAATTAATAAAAAACTAAATAAAGCATAACGAAACATCCTGCTTATGAAGTGCGGTATTTCGACTACTTTATCTGTTTTATTTTCGAGTTTCATTTGGTTAATCGATTATTATTTTTTTTATGTACGACTCTTGCTGATTGTATACCCTTACCAAATAAATTCCTTTGCTCCAAGCTATAGTATTAATAGATTCAGATTGATTACTTATGCCTGTTTTAAGAAAAACATTATTTCCAAGCATGTTTGTAATTTCAATAGTAGTCGCTGTATTTGAAGATTGAAGTTGACTAATTTCTAATTGATGTCCATATTGTATTATTTGTGGAGCTTTTAAATAATTTAGGTGGTTTAAGGATGATGGTTGAATATTAATTTCTTGGATTAGGGTATCAAAAGAACAACCATCTGAAACAATTAATGAAACAGTATGTATTCCAAAGCTTGTATAGGTATATATAGGATTTGGATGAGGCGACATGGCAAAATTATCAAAAAGCCAACTAAAACTATCTGCATTAGTAGATGTGCTTGTAAATTGGTATTGATTCGGGGTATTTCCGAAAGGAGCAAAAGTAAAACTGGCATGTGGCTCAAATTCATTGATATTCCAAACACTTAAACTATCGAATACCGTTTGATAAGCTATTTGTTGTAAAAATGTTGCTTGTGTTGCATTTAGTCCTGCATTGTAACTTAAACCCACAGGGCTTGTTTCAAAGATGGTAGCATAAAAGGTGCAAGCTGCCAAATAAGTTCCTGCCACACTTGGATGACTATTATCGGGTGAATATAAATTAATGGTACTGTCGGCCATTCTCGAATACTTAAATGCTTCTCCAACTGGGCTTACTAAGGCTTGATTATCATCAGCCATTTCCACATAGCTTTGACGTAAACGTCCTTGCATACCTTCAAATGTGCATAATGGAGGATAAAAACCACAATTACTGGCATCACCATATTTACGACCCCATGTCATAAAAAATATGGTTTCTGTACAACTATCATTGGCTAAAACTGAATCATTTAATTGTGTTGCATAAGGATAGGTATCGGTTTGTACTTGGCTAGGAGGAAAGGAAGGCATTTGGCTTTGCTCTTGTAAAACTACATAATCCCAATCTTGCGCATTAATTTTTGATAGTGTAGTGGCATTGGTAGTGTGCTGTAAAAAGGTATATCCTCCAGGCGTAGAACTATCGTAAATAATGGTGTCGCCATTGGATAAGGCTAAATTGTAAAGTACCAAAGGCAAGTTGTTTGTATACACATAGCTATTACCAACAAAAAGAACTTTTATAGGCTGTGCTTGTAATTTAATGGAAATAACAATAGTTAAAAACAATAATATTTTTTTCATAATAATCTGTTAATCTGTGACAATATTTATTTAAAACTATACTGTTTATTTTATATTTAATTTCTTGGCAATATCTGCAGGAATAGCCTTTTTGTGCACTAAAATAGAAGTTGTTTTGTAGTTGAAGTAAGATGTAGATACATAGAGAATTCCTCCTAAATCATTACTATCTGTTCCCCAAGAGTTTTTTACCATGTAATATCTTTTTCCATTTTGGTCTTTAGCGGTTCCAACAATATGCATTCCATGATCATCTGTAGTTGTTAAATTATCGAAGGCAACTTGTCTCATTTCTTGTGTAATAACGCGTTCTTCGTATGGTTTGTTAAACGCACTATCTTTTTCGGCTTGGTTCATATCAGCCTTGTCTTTTAAAGGTACAATAGCCACTCCATTTTTGTGAGCAAATCCAAACTCACTTACATCACTTGCCCATGCAACCGTATAATTATTGTTGATTGCATTATCTGCAATTTGTTGCAGTTCATTAAGTGGTACATTGTATATTTCGCCCCAGCTCCAGTTATCGCTAACTTCTAAAATAAATTTCTCATAAAAAGGATGATGGGTGTATGAACCTAATTCAATATAATCATCTGCATTTAATCCTAGCTCTGCAGCATAAGATTTTGGGGTGTATTTTTTACCATTATAGTCAAAACTTTCTGGTAATTTTCCATAATAACCGTCGAGGGCACCTTCATATACATCCTTCCAATTGGCGCTCAGTTTTCCGCCATCGTGTGTTTTAATAATTTCGTTGAGCATTGCTTTAAGCACATTATCAGCTTCGCCTTGTTCAGGTTTTGTTAATCCACCTTTGATAGGATAAACTTGATCGGGTACAATTCCTTTTAATTTTAGAATGTTGATGGCGTCATGAAATTCACTGCCAGGTCCAAAGTTGATGGTGCCCTGCATGCGCACATATTTTTGTCCCTTAATGCTGTAGGTATTTCTTACAACAAACATTTCGCTGAGGTCAACTACTGGTTTTCCCATTCTTGCAAGTTCCGATTCCAAAAATGAAAGGGTTGAAAAACTCCAGCATGTGCTGCTTTTGTATTGATTTTTAACAGCGGTGTAATTTATTTCTTTTTCAGGCGTAAAAATAAAACCACCATTTTTTTTATTGGTAATTGTTTGCGCTTCGCAGTTATTAGCTATAACTGAACAAAAGAAAAGAAGGAAAGGTATTTTGAAATGCATAGATTAAAATTTTACCAAAATTAATAATTATTATTAAAAACTACTTAATCGTTCATTTTCCTGTTTTTTTTAAATTGATGAAT
>JBILPB010000068.1:0-16539 GCA_044374175.1 Bacteroidia bacterium
TTTCAAGATACTTCAGTAATGCAGTGGCGCAATATTTTGCCCTTAGTACACAATTCCTTATCGCAAGGTTTTTTTAATATGATTGTGGGCGATGCCAAGCAATCGATTTATAGATGGCGAAATGGTGAAGTAGAGCAATTTGTGCAGTTACCAAAAGTGTTTACTAAAGATGATAAAACAGAATTACTCGTTGAACAAGAGCAAAGTTTGATAAGCAATCATCATCCCAAAATATTAGAAACAAATTTTAGAAGTAAAGTCAATATCATAAACTTTAATAATACTTTTTTCACTTACTTAGGAGCGGCTACAACGCATGATTTCTCTACGATTTACAATCAGGTAACGCAAAAGGTGGCCGAAAATAAAGATGGTGGCTCTGTAAATATTTGTCAGTTTGATGGTGATAAAACTGAACGAGATCAATGGACTATGGATAGAGTGATTGATGCCGTAAAATTATGTTTGGCAAAAGGGTATCAGAAAAAAGATATTGCCGTTATTACTCGTGGAAATGCAGATGGTGCCAATGTTGCAGCTCAGTTAATGGAACAGCATATTGATGTTATTTCAAAAGAATCCCTTTTACTTAACACATCAGCAGAAGTTCGTGTAATTATTGAACTGCTTAAGTTTATTGATAATTCAGCGAATGAAATATGCATAGCAGCCATAAGATATTATTTAATACACCATCAAAATTTTAATGCATCTTCAACTAATACCAGCAATACTTCAAATAGTCTTTTAGCCTTCTTTAAAGAAAATGAAATAGTTTTTTCTGTACATTATTTAAAATGTTTGCCTCTATTTGAATTGTGCACAGAGTTGAGCATCTTATTTAACTTAAACACAAAACCTAATGCTTATTTGAAATTTTTCCTCGACCAAATCTTTGGTTTTGGTCAGCACAATAGCAGTATTGCTGGTTTGCTAACCTGGTGGGAAAACAAACAACATAAATTTTCTATTGTAGTTCCTGATGGTGTTGATGCTGTAAATGTGATGACAATTCATAAATCGAAAGGTTTACAATTTCCAATCGTGATTATTCCTTATGCCGATTTAAGTATCAACACGAAAGGGATTAAACATTGGACACCATTAGATGAACCAGATTTTCCTGAATTAAAATATGCCCTTTTAAATCATGGAGAATTATTAAGCAATACTAATTTGGCAAACATTCATGCCGATGAAGGGAGAAAAATAATGTTGGATCAGTTAAACATGTTGTATGTAGCATTTACAAGGCCCGAAGATCATTTGTTCATTATTTCTGCCAACAGAAGAAATAGTATGCATCCATATATTTCAAAGTTTGTTGAGCAGCAACAATACACTCATCAAATAATCAATGGTGTAAATTATTTTATTTTAGGTGATATCAATGAAGTTCAACAAAATGATATACGAGTTACCGGAACGCAAACAGACCAATGGGAGCCTGAAAATAAATCATGGAAAGACTTTTTGAAAACCACAGGTTACAGCCAAAATGATGAGGTGCATGCAGCACAATTAAGTTACGGTAATATGATTCATTTTTTATTGGCCGAAATTAATCACCCTAAAGAAATAAATTGGATGTTGGATAAATATGAAATGAGTATTACGCAGGCATTATTGGATAAAGAAACGCTAAGAAATAAATTAGAAAGTGTTTACCGTTTGCCCGCACTTGAATGCTATTTTGATGGCAGTTACACCCTAAAAAAAGAAGCATCTATTTTAAATCACAAAGGTGAATTACAGCGTCCAGATTTAATTGCCATTAAAGATAAAACAGCAGCCATTATTGATTATAAAACAGGTGAGCCCAGAAGCAGTTATGCAGAGCAACTGGCTAGTTATGCAGCATTATTAAATCAAATGGGTTATAATGTGGAAGCGCGTTTAATTGTTTATGTGGATAGTGAAGAAGTAGAAAGTGTGTAAATGAATTGAGGGAAAATAATGCCTTTTATTTTTTAAGCCAACTCTAAATTCTCAATAGAGACTACACTTTTAATATCGCCAAAAGTAACCTTTGCTTTATTTTTTGTAATTTCTTCGACAATGCCCGTTTGCTTACTATTAAAGAGACGAACGCTACTTCCTACCTTTATTTGCTCCATCTTTTTGGCAATGGTTTTTTCTTTTTTCTTACTTCTTTTTTCTTCAGCTATTTTCTCGAGTTTCTTTTTCTTTTCAGTTGTCATTAAACCTACAAACTTTTGGATCACCTCTTTTTTGTTTGTTGTTTTTTCCCAATCGTCACTTAATAAATTTAACTTTCTGCCGAGCTCTGCAAGTCTGGTAGTTTCTTCAATTTTATCTTTATCGCGATCTAATTTTGATTGAATTTTTTCGGTAAGCGTATCATACTTTTGTGTGGCTTGCGCTGCTTTTTCTTCTTGCGTTTTAAGTTCTTCAATTTTATGACTCAACTTCTGCTTTTCCTTTTGTAGTGTGCCCAGCATATTGTTCAACTTTAATTTTTCTCTTTGAATTTTTTTACCTGCACGGTCTAATATTTCTTTTGGCAAACCTATTTTTTGGGCTACTTCAAAAGTATAAGAACTACCAGGTTGACCAATCAACAGTTCATATTTTGGTTGCAATGTTTCGGCATCAAAAACCATACAGGCATTGGTAACTCCATGTAAATTTTCGGCAACTAATTTTATGTTAGTGTAATGTGTGGTAACAATACCAAATGCTTTTTTCTTAGCTAATTCTTCTAAAATAACTTCAGCAATAGCGCCTCCTAACTCAGGGTCAGAGCCCGTACCAAATTCATCAATTAAAACTAAAGTTCTTCTATTGGCATGTTCTAAAAAATATTTCATTTTTACCAACCTGCTGCTATAGGTACTTAGCTCATACTCTATACTTTGGCTATCACCAATATCGCTATGTATTTGTTGAAATAAACTCATCACTGAACCTTCGGCTGCCGAAACCAACAATCCGCTTTGTAACATCATTTGCAGCAAGCCTACTGTTTTTAAAGTAATTGATTTACCACCAGCATTCGGGCCACTTATAATTAAAATTCTATTTTGAACATCTAAATTTAAATTTAGCGGAATAGTTGTCTTTTTGTGCTGTTTATTTTGAAGTAATAAGAGTGGATGATAGGCATTTACCAATTTAATGGTAGGTTGCTTTTCCATCTGTGGTAAACGTCCGTTGATATCAATGGCCAATAAAGCTTTTGCTCTTGTAAAATCTATGGTGGTTAAGGCTGTTTGATAATTTTTAATGAGCTCTTTATGTGGTCTAATATCATCGGTTAACTGTTTAAGCAAACGATATACTTCACGCTTTTCTGATTGCTCTAAATCAGTAATTTCATTATTAATTTCAATAGTGTTGTATGGTTCGATAAAGGAAGTTTTACCGGTATCACTGCTACCATGCACTAAACCTTTAACATCTCTTTTATGTTCTGCAAGTACAGATAAAACCCTACGTCCATTGTAAAAATTTTCTTCATTATCGCGCAGCCAACCTAACTTTTTTAAGTCATTTACAAAGCTCCTAAACCTGCGGTCTGACTCTCTTCTTTTGGTACTTAAATCTCGTCTTATCTCACCCAATTCTTTTGATGCTGATGATTTAACTTCACCATGAATATCAACAATATGATTAATTGCATCAATGATTTCTGTAGTGATGTATAAACTTTCTATAATTTTAAATAAGGAAGGATATTGCTTTTGCTTTTCGGTTAAAAAGGCAATGATAGTATTTACCACATCACTCACTGATCTGATATTGCTAAACTGCTCCTCTCCTATTACCGAACCTTGGATAAACAACAAACCTATTTCCTTACTTAAATCAGTAAATGTTGAATCCGGAAAGTGCATTTTATGTTCAACAATACGCTTGTACTCCTCGCATTGCGATAACAATAGCATTAAGCGCTCTACATTTTTTACAGGCTTAATAGCTTTTGCTAATTCTCTAGAAGGTGCGCAACGACAATGTTGTACCACAAGATGTTTAATCTTGTCGAATTCAAATTGTTGGTCTGTATCTAAAGGAAAAAAATCCATGGCTCGTAAATGCCTAAAATTTAAGTTGAAAACTCAATCCAGCTGTGTTATTTCTACTAACACTATAATGGTAATAAGGTTGCCAATTTAAACTTAAATCATCACTTACATCAAAACTAAAAAGATGGGCATCAACCAATGCATCTACAATATTTAATACATATACCAAGGAAGTGGCAATGATAAATAAATCCCTATTTTGCCGATACTGATCTTGCAAGGCAATCAGCTGATCTGTGGAGTAAATGTCTAAATACTTATCGGGTTCTTTAATACTGGTATCGGCTCTTTGCAACAATGCTCCTTTATAATCTTTATAAAGCATATGGTTGCTTCGCACAAAGTAAATACAAGCTCCCATACCGGCCCAAATAATTGGGGTTTTCCAATATTTTTCGTTATAAATTTGTCCGGCACCAGGCACAAAAGTACTCATCAAAGTAGCAACTTTTGGATTATGCTTTTTAACTTTCTTTGCTACTTTAGTACTATCTTTTTTGAAATTCTTTAAAGTATCCCTATATAAATAAAAGCCCTTTGTGGTTTGGCAAAGCAGCTGAAATCGATGACTTTTAAATGTTTTATTTTGTGCAAATCCTTCAACAGAAAATAGCCATAAAAAGAAAAAAAGAAAACCTATATTTTTAATTTTCATGCGTATTTGAAACAGTAGGAAAGACCCGGTAATACACTACTTAAACAAACGGTTTAAAAAGAGCTTCATTTCTTCTTCAGAGTAAAAAGGTAAAACTATTTTACCCTTTCCATTGGCAGCTCTTTTTACTTCTGCATGCTTGTTAAAAATAACTTTTAATTCTTTGCTTAAGTTAATGTCAGTGCTGGTATTAATGGCAGCTTTGGTATTTGGTTTAGTTACAATATCCACATTTGTAGCACCCGCTTTTGCCGTTTCACGCACTAACTCTTCGGTATCACGCACAGATAAATCTTGATCAACTATGGTATTAAATATAGCTAATTGCGTTTCTCTATTGTCGATATTGATGAGGGCACGTGCATGTCCCATACTAATTTGCTGTTCCCTTAATCCCAATTGAATTTCTTCGGGCAATTTTAGTAAACGTAAGTAATTTGTTACGGTACTTCTTTGCTTGCTAACTTTTTCAGACACAGCCTCTTGCGTTAAATCACACTCGTCAATGAGGCGCTTATAACTGATGGCAATCTCAATGGCATCAAGGTTTTCGCGTTGCACATTTTCTACCAGTGCCATTTCCAGCATAGCTTGATCATTTGCAATTCTAATATAGGCAGGTACTTCTTTTAAGCCTGCCAATTGCGAAGCTCTGAAACGTCTTTCACCACTTATAAGTTGGTATTTATCATATCCTAGTTTACGCACTGTAACAGGTTGTATAATACCATGCAGTGTAATTGAATCGGCCAATTCCTGTAGCGCCACTTCTTCGAAATGCGTTCTTGGCTGGAATGGATTTGTTTCTATCTGCGAAATTTGCAACATAGCCACACTTCCAACCACTCCAGAAGCTACTTCTGTAACAGCGTTACTACTTGTAATATCGGTTTTGCTATCTTGTAAAAGGGCTCCTAAGCCTTTCCCCAGGGCTCTTTTCTTTAAATTATTATTGCTCATGATTATTCTTCTGGTAAAATTTTATCGTCATCTCCTAACCTTGTAAGTCCATTTTTTTGAATGATTTCACGAGCCAAATTTAAATAATTTATAGCTCCTTTGCTCGTAGCATCATGCATAATGATGGTTTCACCAAAGCTTGGTGCCTCTCCTAGTTTTGTATTGCGCTGTATTATGGTATCGAAAACCATTTGCTGAAAATGTGTTTTTACTTCTTCTACCACCTGATTGCTCAAGCGTAATCGTATATCATACATGGTCAACAAAATACCTTCTATTTCTAAATCTTGATTCAAACGGCTTTGCACAATTTTAATGGTATTCAATAACTTACCTAAACCTTCCAAAGCAAAATATTCGCATTGTACAGGAATAATCACCGAATCAGAGGCAGTTAAAGAATTGATTGTTACCAAACCTAAGGATGGTGAACAATCAATAATTATAAATTGATAATCGTCTTTTATTTTTTGGAGTGTTGCACGCATCATTTGCTCACGGTTGGGCATGTTGATGATTTCAATTTCTGCCCCAACTAAATCAATATGTGCCGGTAATAAAAATAAGTTTGGCGTGCTAGTCTCAAGAATAATATCTTTAGGCTCAGCTTCATTAATGATACACTCGTATATACTTGTCTTTACATTTTTAGGATCAAAACCAACACCAGAGGTGGCATTTGCCTGTGGATCGGCATCAACAAGTAATGTTTTAAACTCCAGCACTGCCAAACTAGCGGCCAGATTGATAGCAGTTGTTGTTTTACCTACTCCTCCCTTTTGATTTGCAATCGAAATAATTTTCCCCATGTTTTGTAGTTGCTGCTTATTGTTTAAATTTTGTTTGAAATAATATTTAATAGTTTCTTACTTCACCTATTTCCATCAAAGTAAGTTCCTTGCCTTGATTCAGGAATTTATTGATGGCCTCTTCATGATCAATTTTTATATACCCGAAGGTATCGTAATGCATGCCAATAATTTTTCGACATTTAATAAAATCAGCTGCAATGATGGCATTATCAACGCTCATTGTAAAATTATCACCTAAGCAAAGGAACGCAAAATCAAGTGTTCTAAATTCACCAATTAATTTCATATCATAGGTTAAGGCTGTATCCCCTGAATAATAAAAGTTGGCTTCGTGCGATTCAATAATAAATCCCAAAGCACATCCGCCATAGGTGCCATCTGGCAGGCTGCTGCTATGCACTGCAGATACACATTTTACTTTTCCAAAATCAAACATCCATTTACCTCCAGTGTTCATTGGGTGCGTATTTTCTATCCCGTTTTTATTGAGCCATTGAACAATTTCCCAATTAGCAATAACCGTTGCTTTACTTTGTTGAGCTATTTCAATTGCATCTGCAATATGGTCTATATGCCCATGTGAAATCAAGATATAATCAGGATTCACTTTTTTAATATCAATGTTTTTTGCCAATGGGTTGCCCGAAATAAAAGGGTCGAACAACAATTTTTTGTTATTTACTATTATTTCAAAACAAGAATGACCGTAATATGTTATTTGCATAGGTTAAAATTTGAATTTTTTGTTTTCCTCCATTTATCTTTCATTTGTGTAAGTTTTAAGGAGGCGTGTTAAAAATCATGCGAATTTACGATTCTTAGCCCTTTAAAAATGTTAATAATTTAAACAGTTTTTTGTTGAAAAAATAATATGATAACTATACTAAACGCCACCAACCGCCCTTATAACAGAACTTCTGTAATTTCTCAAACTTATCAACAATTTTTAATAAGTGCCAAAGTGCCATTTCAATACCTTAATTTAGAGCAAGTTAATGGTGAAATGTTGATCCAACAAAGTATTGGAAACAAACAACAAGAATTTGAAGAATTACTAAAAAAATACATTTATGCTGCTGATAAACTTATTATAATTTCTCCTGAGTATAATGGCAGTTTTCCAGGAATTTTAAAGTTGTTTATTGATACCATGCCTCACAAAGCGCTTGATGGTAAAAAAATTGCACTTACTGGTGTTGCCACTGGGCGTGGAGGAAACTTAAGAGGATTAGACCATTTGACAGGTATTTTGCATTATTTAAATGCCCATGTTATGCCTTTTAAACTTCCAATTTCTGGTGTTGCAGCGCTTATTAGCGATGGAAAAGTAAATAGTGAATTTCTACTTAACGATATTCAAAAGCAAATTAATCTGTTCGTTAACTATTAAAATTAAGTTAATTAAACATGATAAAAAAGGCTATTCGCTAATCAATTTGGGATATTTAATATTATCTGTAACAATAAAAGAGCTCGGGAAAGAACCACTTATTTGCTTTAAATATTTACTGGCTTCTAACTTACTTCTGAAATCTCCAACACGCACCCTAAAATTTGGACTCTGATAACTATCGTAAGCTGGTATATCTGGAAAAGCCTGTAAAAATTTAGTTTTAATGTCCTTCGCCTTTTCTCGTTCGTTGCCAAAATGAATTTGAATTCTGTAACCTGCACTGCTTTGCTTTATTTTATTTAGCTCAACGTATTGCTGTTGTAATTTAGTTACCCGTGGATCGGCATTCATAATTAAAGAATCTTTGCCAATGGGCATGGTTTGAGCCAAAGCGTTAACAATTTGTATCAGCATGAACACAGAAACGAAACAACTGAATTTATTAAGGAAATTTGAATGCATACTTTAAATTTTATTTGCTATTTTTTTGCAATAACTGTTCCAAAACTTTTGGAAAATGTAATTGTTCCAATTCATGAATTTTTGAAGCTAAGGCAGTCGCTGTTTCATCAGGTTCTAAGAAACATTTAGCCTGAAAAATAACAGCCCCTTCATCATAATTTTCGTTTACAAAATGTATCGTTATTCCACTCTCTTTTTCGCTTGAAGATACAACTGCATTATGTACATGATGTCCAAACATGCCTTTGCCTCCAAATTTTGGCAATAAAGCGGGGTGAATATTAATGATTCGATTAGGAAATGTGGTAATTAAATTTGAATTTATTTTTCTTAAAAAACCGGCCAGTACAATCCAATCGATTTCATTTTTCTTTAACAATTGAATGAGCAAATCGCCATTTTCAAAATGAGAATTGTTCAATACAAAAACAGGAACTGCAAGCTTTTTGCATCTATTTATTACGCCTGCATTTTTATTGTTAGTGAGCACAAAAACAATTTTGGCAAAACTTGACTTTTCTTTAAAATAGTTAATCAAATTTTCGGCATTGGTACCGCTTCCAGAAGCAAATATGGCAATTTTATTCACACAGTTTCATATTATCAGACGCGAAAATAGTCATAAATTTTTAAGTGCATTAATTTGTATAATCTCCAAAAGAATTTCGATAAATAGTTTATCAGTAAAAGCATCTGCCCTTGGCTCTTGATATTGGCCTTTTACGCAGGTTTAAACAAATAAATTGGGATGATATTAAATACATTAAAGAGTTTATTTTTCGTACAGTAGCTTAAATGAGTTCAGCTTTTGTAAGCACAATCAACATCGTTCTCGAAATAAACTTGAAACTTAGCATTATCAACTAATTGAATGAAGTTTAATACAGGGATGAAAAATAGTTGAGTAAATTACCAAAGCTTTTTAACTTTGCTGACTAACAAATCCTGCAATTGAATAAACTCATCACTATAATTACACCAAGTTTTAATAAAGCTGATTTTATCATGCAAACCGTTAACTCGGTGATTGCTCAAAAATATCCATATTGGGAAATGATTATTGTTGACGATTGTTCTACCGACCATTCGCAGCATTTGTTAAGCAATATCACTACCATAGATGCTCGAATTTCTGTTATATTAAACGAAAAAAACACAGGAGGCAATGCCTGTCGAAATCAAGGACTATCTTTGGCGAAAGGTGAATATATTTTATTTTTAGATGCCGATGATACTTTAGATGATCATTGCTTGGGTGCAAGATTGGAGCAAACATCAACATATCCAGAAGCTGACTTATTGGTTTTTCCTATGGCTATTTTTAAGCAAAAAATTGGCGATATAGCCGAATCACAAAACTGGATTCCACCGCACAAAGCAACTAATTTCCTTCATCTATTTTTAAAACATCAACTGCCGTGGCAAACGATGCAGCCCTTATGGCGCAGGGATTTTATAAAAAAAATAAATGGTTTTGATGAAAACTTTGTACGCCTACAAGATGTAGAACTGCATACCAGAGCACTCATTGAAGGGGCTAAAGTAGAAACATTTCCAAGTTTGTCCAAAGATTGTAATTTTAGAATTGATGAAAATCGATTTGGTAATAAAGTTTTTAAGCATTTAGATGGATTTACATTAGGTGCAATTCAATATTACAAGAAATTTTACAATCAATCAACTAGTGAAATTGAGAAAAAACTGCTTACAGGAAGCCTATTAGAGCCATTAAGTAATGTATGTGATCAGCGCAGAGCAGGCAAAATCACAAAATCAGAATACCAACATCTATATAATCAGGTAACAAATGCGTGTACCCATAAAAACCACAAGCAATTATTAAAAATATTTGCCAACTTCTACCTCCTCTCTCCAATTCATCCTAGGGGTTTAAAAAAACTAATTTCAACATTTGCAGGAATTTAGGTATTGAAACATTATTTCAGTATTACCTTTTGCTTATTGGGTTTTATATTTAACTAACTGCCCATCTGTCATACCTGCTGTCACATTCTAAAGTTTTGCCCATAACGAACTGAAAAATTGGCAAAACTCCCAGGATTTAATCCTATGGCACATTTTATGACAACACTCAGCGAGTTCAAAAATTAATTGTCTAACCTTAAATAGTTTAAAAATGTCAAAAGTAAAAGTACAACCTTTAGCCGACCGCGTATTGATAGAGGCAGCAGCTGCAGAAGAAAAAACTGCAGGAGGAATTATTATCCCTGATACAGCAAAAGAAAAGCCACAACGTGGTAAAGTAGTTGCTGTGGGTACAGGTAAAAAAGATGAACCCATGACTGTAAAAGTTGGTGACACAGTATTGTATGGTAAATATGCAGGAACAGAGTTAAATGTAGAAGGTAATGATTACCTGATTATGAAGGAAAGCGATATTTTCGCAATTATTTAATTGATTAAATTTTTTATTAAACAAACTAAAACAAAAAAATAACATGGCAAAAGAAATCACATTTAACCTTGAAGCACGCGATGCTATGAAAAAAGGCGTGGATGCTTTGGCAAACGCTGTAAAAGTAACACTTGGTCCAAAAGGTCGTAATGTAATTATCGACAAAAAATTTGGTGCACCTCAAATCACTAAAGATGGTGTAACAGTGGCTAAAGAAATAGAATTGAAAGATACAGTAGAAAATATGGGTGCACAACTTTTAAAAGAAGTTGCCTCTAAAACAGCTGATATTGCTGGTGATGGAACAACAACTGCTACCGTATTAGCACAAGCAATTGTAACCGGTGGCTTAAAAAATGTGGCTGCTGGCGCTAATCCAATGGACTTGAAGCGTGGTATTGATAAAGCAGTTGCAGCCGTAGTTGCTAACTTACAAAAGCAATCTAAGAAAGTTGGTGATGATAACCAAAAAATTGAGCAGGTAGCTACTATTTCTTCTAATAACGATGCTAATATTGGTAAATTAATTGCCAATGCTATGGCAAAAGTTAAAAAAGAAGGCGTAATTACTGTTGAAGAAGCAAAAGGTACTGAAACTCATGTAGAAGTAGTTGAAGGAATGCAATTCGATAGAGGTTATATCTCTCCTTATTTTGTAACCAATGCAGATAAAATGGAAGCGGTATTAGAAAATCCTTTAGTATTAATTTACGACAAGAAAATTTCTAACATGAAAGAATTGTTGCCAATCCTTGAAAAAGGCGTGCAAACAGGTCGTCCAATTTTAATTATTGCCGAAGATATCGATGGTGAGGCTTTAGCTACCTTGGTAGTAAATAAAATTCGTGGTTCTTTGAAAATCTGTGCAGTAAAAGCACCAGGATTTGGCGACAGAAGAAAAGCCATGTTAGAAGATATTGCAATTTTAACAAGTGGCACTATGATTTCTGAAGAGCGCGGCTTTAAATTAGAAAATGCCGATTTAAGTTATTTAGGTTCTGCAGAAAAAATTTCAATTGATAAAGACAATACAACAATAGTTGGTGGTTCAGGCAAAAAAGCTGATATTACTGCAAGAGTAAATCAAATTAAAGCACAAATTGAATCAACTACATCTGATTACGATAAGGAAAAATTGCAAGAACGTCTAGCTAAATTAGCTGGTGGTGTGGCTGTGCTGTATGTAGGTGCTGCTACTGAAGTAGAAATGAAAGAAAAGAAAGACCGTGTGGATGATGCATTGCATGCAACACGCGCTGCTGTTGAAGAAGGTATTGTTGCAGGTGGTGGTGTAGCTTATATTCGTGCTATTGAGTCTTTAGAGAAATTAAAAGGCGAAAACGAAGATGAAACTACAGGTATTGCTATTGTAAAACGTGCTATCGAAGAGCCATTGCGTCAAATTTGCGCGAATGCAGGCGTTGAAGGTTCTATTGTCGTTCAAAAAGTAAAAGAAGGAAAAGGCGATTTTGGTTACAATGCCAGAACCGATAAATATGAAAACATGTACGAAGCGGGTGTAATTGACCCAACTAAAGTTTCGCGTGTGGCTTTAGAAAATGCAGCATCCATTGCAGCAATGTTGTTAACTACCGAGTGTGTGCTTGCCGAAACTAAGGAAGAAGGTGCAGCAGGTGGTGGCATGCCTCAAGGTATGGGCGGCATGGGCGGTATGATGTAAGCGCATAAAATCTAAATTATAATGAGGAGTATCCGTAAGGGTGCTCCTTTTTTTGTGAATTAATTTTGTTTGGGCGCATGGGCATTTGCATTTTTTTTTCTCTGTCTTGGCAGATTGCAATCCGCCCCCTCACAATGAAAAAATGCAAATGCCCACCAGGCCATACGCTGTATCTTTTTTATTGTACTGCTATGGCAGCACAACAAAAAAGGATGTCGCTGCTGTCCTTTGCGCAAGTTTTGTTTGTAAATGACATGAATTGAAAAATCAGAATGAAACAAGTAAAACTTATTGTTCACTATCTTTAAAGGAAAAATTCAATAGCTTGAAGGAACCCACATTATTAAGATTATTTACATCAATTAACTCATATTCAGCGTAACAAGTTTTTATCATTTTTACCCTAGCCTTAGTATAGAACAAATTTGTTGAAATACTATATTTTTTATTCCCTAAATAGGTTATTGGTAATAGACCATCATTACTTTCTGCTTGAAAATCATTTGGCAATTGATTTTCGACATCTTTATCAAAAGCCTCATCAAGATAACCATTAACATCTGGTAAATTATCACTTTCACCTGGGTAAATTTCATTTTTTGAAGAACTACAATAAATTGATAAAATGCTTATGAGCGCAATTAAATAGACTTTGATATTTTTCATGTTTTAAAAATTGTCAAGTAAAAATAATCTTAAAAAATTAAATGAAAGTACTAACGTTAATTTATTTTTTTCTTTTGCCCATTGATTGGTGTTCCAATACCGACCAACATTTGTGCAGTTTCACCTTAGTTTGAATGAAGATATTAAATTTAACTACAAAAGCTCAATAACTACTAGTCCATTTATCTTTCAAGAAGATTCATTTTGTCGTGTTGCATTGAGGTTATAAATTAAGCTCTGCCTTTGGTGAAATCTTATAATACTTTCTTTTTTTTAAATCCCCAATACTTACTTATAAAAGTTACCTGCTGGTTAGCAATTGATTGTGATGTGTTTACTGGCTAAAGATAAGATTAAAAAAACACTCCAATAAAACATTTAGCAACCCAAGAAAGGTGGGTATAAATGGTAATTAATACTTAGCTAAGGCTAATTAAGCTTAGTAAATACTTCATTATTTATATCCATCTTATCAATAAGCACTCCGGTAACTATTCCAACTTCTAAACCCATATCTTCTTTATAGGGAGCTTTATCTACTCTCAATTTCTTTCTGAGTAAGGCCGAGCTGATAGTAATTTGATTCGGTTCAATTTTTACCCTCCCATTTACAGGCATTAATTCGGTGGTATTATCATAACTTCCAATACCGCTTGGTTCAATTTCTAACTGTGAAAAATCACTTACCCAAATTCCAACATAGTCAGCATAACCTGCAGGTATTTCAGTTTTTTTACATGATAACGTAAAAAGTAAAACAACAAGCATTGTAATTTTATGTAACGAATACTTTTTTTTCATCTGGAATTTATTTTAAAGAAATATGATTGCAATTTTAGTAAATTAAACTCAAAAATAAAATCACCTATTTATACTGCAAAAATTATATCAATACACCTTTTTGATTTATTGAAATTTATTGCTTCATATGCTTGAGTTAAACTTTAAAATTTTGAAAAGTATTATTAAAATCGTGTTGAATTAATTTTGGAAAGCACTTTGGAAGCTGGGGTACTAAACTGCCATAACCTAAGGTTGTAGATGGAAATTTAAAACGGTAATTCGGCTTTTTTGCTGATCGTGTTTTTTCAAAAGGGATTATTCACTTACTAAGATTCTAATTGGTATTCATGAGTTCGCATTGCTCAGTTTGAACAAACTGCCACGCAGTGTGGATAGCCGGGTCACTAGGTCCCGATCCTTAAGCCTCGGCACGGGAGGAGGGATTTGCAACAATAATATATATGACTAAAAAGTAATTTTTAATTACCTCTTAATGATAATGTAAGTTTTTAACAAGGTTGTTTCAATAATATTTTAAATTTATAACATTTAAACTAAGATATTTTTCATACTATTACACTAAATTTAATTATGTAAATGAGCGCAAATAATTTTAAGTCATTCATCATCATTTTTGCAGCAGTATTATTCATTTTTAGTATTTCTTCGTGCAAAACGCACAATGGTGGTAGAGCATGCCCTAGCTATGGAAGTATTTCTACAACAGAAAAGCCAGCTTAACGGCCAGCTTTTCACTTCTCTTTTACATTATATTCTTATCTAAATCCTGCATTTATTCCTTGCAATACTTTATTGCCCGGGCAAAGCTGCTCTTCATTTAACGAGTTGAGCGGTTGAGCTACTGTTTTTAAAATGTGATGCAAATCGTTTGTTTCAGGATTTACATACAATAAACCAGTTAAAATTTCTCCCTTTTGCTTGGCGTGATGCATGGCATTCATGGCCGATTGCCTGTTTTGTGGATCCCAATCTTTAGCCAATTTTTGCAGTTGAATAAAACTACCATCGTGCATGGTTACTTGCTTTGAGCTTCCTTCATCATAGGCCGTTGTAATCTCTTTCATTTGTGGCACAAAATCAATAGTAGCAGTAGCTTCAACATGCTCACGCACGTAATCATAACTTTTTGTTGAGCCTAAATTATTATTAAAAGTAACACAAGGTGAAATTACATTGATGAATGCAAAACCGGGATGATTCATAGCTGCTTTGATTAAAGGAACCAATTGAGTTTTATCGCCCGAAAAACTTTGTGCAACAAAAGTGGCTCCTAATTCCAATGCCAGTCCAGCCAAATCAATAGATTCATAAGGATTTACGCTACCTGCTTTGCTTTTAGAGCCATTATCAGCAGTGGCCGAATCTTGCCCTTTAGTTAAACCATAACATCCATTGTTCATGACAATGTACACCATCTTAAGATTCCTGCGTATTACATGCACAAACTGTCCCATGCCAATAGATGCTGAATCGCCATCGCCAGAAACGCCAAAGTAAATCAAGTCTTTATTGGCCAAATTAGCGCCAGTAGCCACTGATGGCATACGTCCGTGCACCGAATTAAAACCATGCGAATTACTTAAAAAATAAGCTGGTGTTTTTGAAGAACAACCGATACCCGAGAGTTTTGCTAAACGGTGTGGTTGAATATTCATTTCGTAGCTGGCTTGTATAATGGCCGCACTAATAGAATCATGTCCGCAGCCCGCACATAAAGTAGAAAGCGAACCTTCATAAAAATCTATGGTGTATCCTAACTCATTTTTTTTAAGATTTGGATGGCGGAATTTGGGCTTGATGTATGTCATGTTTGTTTTCTTATAAACTCAGGTTAAATTTAAAAATTACACGATATGTTCAAATTCAATTAAATTTAAATGTTCTATATTTTCAAAATGTTTTTTATTTAATGTTGCAAGTTTTAACTTGTGATGAATAGCTGTTGCAGCAATCAGAATATCCTCAACTCCTATTATTTTACCTTTAGATTTTAACAAATGATAAATTCTTGAAGCCTCCTGTGCTGTAATTAATTCAAAAGGAAGTACCTTAATGTTTGAAAAAAAATTATTCCAAAAAATATCAGCATCTGATTTGTCACCTTTCAATAATTCGTACACAACTATGGATGAAACCGCGAATGAATAGTTCGTTGATAATTTTAATAAAACTGAAGAAGACTTTTCAACTGATTTATCACGCCAAAAATCAATCAATATATTTGAGTCAAGGCAAATTATTTCCATTCATTTAAATGCTTTCGTTTCTCTTGGAATTTATTATACTCTTCCTCAGTCATAATTGGAGCACTTTTCAGCAATTTAAAAATGGTGTTTTCAGCAATCCCAAAATTGGTTTGTTGTTTACCCTCATCAATAGTATAAACAAGTAACTCCAATTCCTTACCAACGTATTCTTGAGGAATTGTAATGTGCAAATCTGTGTTTTTTGGTGTAATTGTTGTGCGTATCATTTATAATCCTATTTCTACAAATTTACTATACTTTTTCGATATTGTTACTTTTGATTATTTATTATCTAAACATTGTTGTCCGATAAAAAAATAGAAGGAAGTAATTAAACTTCCTTCCTTTTTGTAGTTTTGTTTTCGCTAAAAAAATCAATCTACATGACCAAAACTACA
>JBILPB010000201.1:0-4568 GCA_044374175.1 Bacteroidia bacterium
ATACCAATTATTTGATTAAACAAATTGCTAACGATGAGCGCTCTAAAATAAAAATTTGGGCAGGTGCCATTCAAAAAAAAGCACGTTTAGTAAAGTACACCAATGAGCTTTTTGATAAGATAAAATCAGAAGAACGTAAACGGGTTGAAATATGGGCAGAGGCTTCTAAAATGCTGACCATTAGCGAAAGCAGTGCCGATCTGAATTTTTATTTAAATGTGCTCGATAACAATACAACCATTCCAGTAATCTTAGCTGATGATAAAGGCAATATTACTTCTTGGAAAAATATCGATAGTGTAGAAAATAACATGTACAGCAATCTTTCTGAAGTTCAGAAAAACAGGCTTCTAGCAGAATTGCAAAAAATGAGAGCGCAAAAGGATTCAATTCTAATTCCGCTGAAAGCGAACTCCAACAATATTATTTTTTACAGCGAATCTAAGTTATTTAATGAGTTAAGATTTACGCTTGATGACCTTATTAAATCGTTTATTACTGAGGTTGTAAATAATTATGCTTCAGTGCCTGTGCTAATTACCGATGGGAGCAAAACAATCATTATTGCTAGTGGCAATGTTACCAAACAGGAAATGGCTGAGAACAAGGATGCACGTATATTAATCAAAAAAATGAGTAAAGAGAATGTGCCAATTGAGATAGATTTAGGGGCAGGCGAAAAAAATTATATTTTCTATCAAGACAGTTCCTTGCTGTTGCTCATCAAATATTTTCCATTTATTCAATTAGGAGTTATTGGCTTCTTAATTTTAATTGGATACAGTTTATTTAGCACTGCACGAAAAGCAGAGCAAAACCAGGTATGGGTGGGAATGGCCAAAGAAACTGCACATCAGTTAGGAACTCCTTTATCATCTCTTATTGCATGGAACGAACTCAACAAAGCCCGTGGTGGTAACGAAGATTTTATTGAAATAGAAAAGGATATCAATAGATTGGAAACGATTACCGAACGTTTTTCAAAGATTGGGTCTAAGCCACAATTAGATAAACACGATATCAGGGAAGTGCTGCAACATGCGGTAGATTACATGCGAACACGTACTTCTAGGAAAATTATTTTTACACTTAAATCTGAAACAGAGGTAGCCGTAAAATGCAATGTGGCGCTGTTTGAATGGGTAGTTGAAAATTTAATAAGAAATGCTGCCGATGCCATGGAAGGCGAAGGTCAAATTAATATTCATGTGTTTGATCAGTCGCAATTTGTGTATATCGATATTGAAGATACAGGAAAAGGAATTCCAAAATCAAAATTTAAAACTGTTTTTAAACCAGGTTATACCACTAAGAAAAGAGGCTGGGGATTAGGTTTATCGCTTACCAAACGCATTATCGAAAATTATCATGGCGGTAAAATATTTGTAAAGGGTTCTGAAATCGATAAAGGCACTACCTTTAGAATTGTGCTAAACAAATAATGGCAGGCATTTACATTCATATCCCATTTTGCAAGCAAGCTTGTACTTACTGCGATTTTTATTTTTCTACCTCTAGTAAAATGGTAGATGCGCTAGTGGATGGACTTATACAAGAAATAAAACTTCAAAAAGATTATTTTAAGGAATCTAACAATGATGTCATAAATACCATTTATTTCGGTGGTGGAACACCGTCTATCATCAAACCAATGCATCTTCAACATATTATTGAAGCCATCTGTTTAAATTATAATGTGGCCAACGAAATAGAGTGTACTATAGAAGTTAATCCTGATGACTGCTCGGCCAACAATATTAAAGCTTGGAAAGAAATGGGCATTAACCGTGTGAGTTGTGGTGTGCAATCATTTGTTGATAAAGATTTGATTTTTATGAACAGAAGCCACTCTGCAAATGAAGCGGAAAGTGCCATTAAACGCATGCAAGACATCGGTGTAACAAACATCAGCATTGATTTAATTTACGGGCTTCCAAACATGAACGAAAAAGTATGGGCAGCAAATTTAAATCAAGCAAAAAATCTTGAAGTTACCCATTTGTCGTGCTACAGTTTAACTGTTGAAGAGAAAACAGTATTGGCACATTTAGTGAAAAAACAACTGGTTAAAATTGATGAACAAGCTGCTGCAAGAGACTTTGAATACCTCATGCATTGGAGTGTACAAAATGGTTTTGAACATTACGAAATTTCAAACCTCTGCAAAAAAGGATTTGAAAGTAAGCATAATAGTGCTTATTGGAAAGGTATACCATATCTTGGAATTGGACCTTCGGCTCATTCTTTTAATGGAAATTACAGACAGCATAATCCCCCAAATATGTTCAGTTATTTAAAAAGTTTGAATGAAAATAAATCGTATGCGGTGCAAGAGCATTTAAGTTTTACTGAAAAATATCACGAAAAAATAATGATAGGTTTGCGCCTTAGCCAAGGGATTGCGCATGCTGATATGCAAAATTATTTAGATGACAAAATAGCTAAGCATTTTAAAAGCACACTCAATAAACACCTGGAGAAAAACAATATTGTAAATTTAAACGATAATTTTGCCTTAAGCAATCAAGGTAAATTAATTGCTGATTATATTATTCAAGACTTTTTTATTGCATGACAGCCATTCAAATCAATAGCATCATTAAAGTAGGTAATCTAAAGTATACAGCCAATTTACTAGAGCCTATTGATATTTCGGCGCCTTTGAGGAGCGGCCCCGATAATATACATGCCTGGTATGTGGGTGATGTATCTTTTAAAGCAGTTGAGAATGAAAACTGGATTGGCGATGTAAACAGGGGAGGAGCAGTTAATTTTAGAGATGTTTATTTTAATCCTCACGGACATGGCACGCATACCGAGTGTGTAGGGCATATCAGTAAAGAAAATTTTACAATAAATCAATGCTTGAAAGACTTTTTCTTTTTGGCACAGTTGGTTACTATTACACCTCAAAAATTGCATGAGGATGAGGTGATAACTTTAGAACAAGTAAAGCAATTATCTATACAACCCAATGTGCAAGCGCTCGTTATTCGTACGCTGCCAAATACCGAAGCTAAACTTACACAACATTATTCTGCTAAAAATCCTCCATACATGCAAGCTGAGGCGGTAGCCTTTCTTGTTGAGACTGGCATCAATCATTTATTAGTAGATTTACCTTCGCTCGATCGCGAGCATGATGAAGGCAAGTTGGCTGCCCATCATATTTTTTGGAATTACCCACAAAATACCCAAAGCCACAGAACTATTACCGAGTTTGTATTTGTTCCCAATCATGTGAGTGATGATTTGTATTTATTAAATTTACAAATTAGCTCCTTCGAAAATGATGCTGCCCCTTCAAAACCTCTTTTATTTAAATTGTCGCAGTAGAATTATATCTTCTATAAATTTTCAAAATATTGAAAATCAAATATTTGAGAATTATTTATAGAATAGTATATATTGTAAAAATATAAAAGTATATATTATTAAAATATAAAAATATATATTAGTAAAATACAAAAATATATATTGGTAAAATAAAAAAAGTATATTTGTGGTATTAATTGGCAATACCATGGTGTTAAAATCAGAAATAGAGCAGGCTTATCTTGCTCAACAAGAAATCATAAAATCGAAGGTGACTTTTGTGCCACGCGCATATATTAGCAAGATAACAAGCAAAGGTAAGCACATCGAAGTTTTGTCAGGAATAAGGCGCTGTGGTAAAAGTACTCTGATGAAATTATTGATCCAGAAAATTAAGAAGCCAATCGCCTATTTTAATTTTGAAGATGCAAGAATAAATGGTTTTGAAGTAAATGATTTTCAGAAGTTGGATGAAATAATAGGAAAAGGAAAAGCTGCCTACTTTTTTGATGAAATACAAAATATACCTTCTTGGGAAATATTTGTACGTCAATTACATGAGCGTGGAGAAAAGGTTTATATCACTGGTTCTAACGCTTCTTTATTGAGTAAAGAATTAGGGACAAGATTAACAGGCCGTCATTTGCGTCACGAACTGTTTCCTTTTTCATTTCAGGAGTTTTTAAGTTTTAAAAAGTTAAAGTATGCTTTTACTGCATTTGAAAAATATATGGAACAAGGTGGATTTCCAGAATATTTGCGTGAACCGAATGCTGAAATATTACAAACGCTTTTAAAAGATATCGTATTTCGTGATATCGCTATAAGATACGGTATAAAGAATTCAAAAACCTTAATGGATTTAACCTTGTATTTGATATCCAACATAGGTAAGGAAGTTAGTTTCAATAATTTGAAGAAAACATTCAATATAGGTTCTGCCAATTCGGTTGCCGATTATCTCACATGGCTCGAAGATACCTATGTGCTTTTCTATTTGCCACGTTTTAGCTGGTCGGCCAAAAGTGTAGCCATCAATCCCCGTAAGGTGTATGCCATAGATAATGGTTTGGTGAATGCCAATTCCTTAAGCTTTAGTAAAGATAAAGGAAGATTATTAGAAAATTTAGTTTATCAGTTCTTGCGTCAAAAGCAATATCAGTTATTTTATTTTAGAGAAAACAAAGAATGTGATTTTGTGGTATTTGAAAAAAATAAATGTAAACAAGTAATACAAGTTTGTAGCCAAATAG
>JBILPB010000005.1:0-53096 GCA_044374175.1 Bacteroidia bacterium
TCACAAACAATGCATCTTTCGGGAGGAATTACATTTGCTGTTGGCAAAGTGTCATCACTTGAGTCAATTTTACTTGTTGCTTTATGATTATTGCCCCCACACCCCGCAAGCATTATACCTGCAAAGGCTATAAACATTAGCTTACTTGAGAATTTTGTTTTCATGTTTTTTTGAATTTTAAGTTGAACGAAAATATAAATTGTATTTCAATAAATAATAGATTAATATAAATAGTTATTAGATAAACATAGTTTTCACGAAGTTGCATTTTTAAATCTTAATTCTTGCATAATACTTATGCTATTATAAGGCACCAATTTAAAGCTACTTCCATTCAACGTAGGCGCTGCTACTTTTGCGGCCAGGTCAGAAAAAACAATTTTTCCAGCCCGTACCTGTTTTTCCATTTTAAATGTTTCTGAAACACTTAAGCACAAAGGATTGGCATCATGTAAACAAACTTCACCCAAATGTACACAAGTTCTTATTTCATATGGCTCATCAATAACTTTAGAGAGCTCACTTAATTTTGAGGTAAAAGCTTCGTGCCATTTTACAATATCGCTTGCATGGGTAAAAATAAAAAGTATACTATCGCCAATTTCTTTTAAAAAGTAGGCCCTATTCACTTTTTCGCAATTGATAAAACTTGAAACACCTGCTTGCACAAAATTGATGATGCGTTGTCCAGCTTTTTCATTGCCATTGCTTGCCAAGTAACGGGTTGATCCAACCAAATCGATCAAAACTATATAATAAATTCCATTGTTAATTTGTTTCGCTTGGTATTGATGACTCAAATTTTCAACATCACGATCCATATCTGCCAATGCATAGGCAGGTATATTTTTTAAATAACTTTTGTGCGACTTGTTGCTAATTGTAACCAGTTCCTCTGCTTTAGTAAAAGTATAAATCATATCCTTCAAGTTAAAGAATGAATATGGAATAATAGGAGTAAAATCTCTTAACCTACCTGCGCAGTAACTTATACCGGTTTCGAAGAAATCTAGGATTGAATTTAAATTAATGGTTGCCATGTTATATATTTTTAAATCAGTTTTTCTGTTTTGCTGATTCAAAAGTAGAGGCAATATAATTTAGCTGTGAGGCAGAATTAGAATTCGGTGGTTTTTGATTAGTAGTTGGTTAAAATGAGTCCTATTTGAAATTAGCATATTGCTAAAAGTGCTTTATAACTTATTTAATTGCTGTAAAAATTCGTCCTTTTTTCTTCTCGAAACATCTACATAACTGCCATCAATCATTTTAACCTGCCCTCCATCACCTTTAATGTACTCCTTTATAAAACGTAAATTAATCAAGTGCGATGCATGCACCCTAAAGAAGTTGTATTCACTCAATAATTCCTCACAATCTTTCAATGTTTTTGAAACCATTAAATGTGTTTTGTCTTCAAAATAAAAGGTGGTATAATTATTATCGCTTTCGCAGCGAATGATATCATGCACCTGAGCAAACACAAATCCCGACATCGTTGGCAATGCAATGCGCGCTTTGTCTGAAGTATTCATATTGATGTTCATCAATAAATTCTGTACATTTTTTAATGAATTTTGAACTGCATTTTTTGCTTCAAATTTTTTGAGCGCAATAGCTAAATCCTCTTCACTAAAGGGCTTCAATAAATAGTCGATGGCTGAAAATTTAAAGGCTTTGATGGCAAAATGTTCAAAAGAAGTGGTAAAAATAACTTCAAAATTAATTTGACCCATTGCATTTAATAAATCAAATCCTGTTTTAGGTGGCATTTGCACATCCAGAAATACCAACTCGGGCTTTAATGTTTTAATTTTCTTGATGCCTTCATCAACTGAATTGCAAATAGCATCTAATCGATAATCTTGAAAACCCTTAGCCAGCATAGCCGTTAGAATTTCCTGTTGGGGTTTTTCATCATCTACAATAATGCAACTATAAGCCATATTTTTTAGAATTAATCTTGCAATAAAGGTAATTTTAATTCAATTCTTTTCCCACAATAAATATTTTTTTCATCTTTTAAGTCAACCATTAAAAAATTAGCGTGTGCATTATTCTTTTGGTTAACCAAATCTAGTCGTTCTTTAGTGGCAGAAATGCCGATAGAAGATTTTTTTAACTTTTCAATTTCTGGCAAATCACTAGGTTTAACAATATTCTTACCATTGTCTTCCAATATATATGTAAGCATATTTTCATCCTTTGAAATGGCAATTTTGATAATCCCGCCAGTTTCCTTTTCACTTAACCCATGCCAGATAGAATTTTCAACAAATGGTTGCATAATTAAAGGGGGCACGTAAATATTATTAGTATCAATATCTTCTTGTATATGTATTTGATAGGTAAATTTGTGATCAAGACGCATTTGTTCTAATTGCAGATAAAGTTCAAGTGCTTCCAAATCGTCTTTTAGGGCCACTTCTTGATGTAGGGAATTTTCTAATATACTACGAATTAAATTCGAAAACTTTATTAAATATTTAGAGGCCTGTTCAGTATCCTTTTTACTCATAAAATGATAAATTGAATTCAAACAATTAAAAATAAAATGAGGGTTCATTTGGGCACGAAGTGCTTTCATTTCAATTTTGGCCATTTTAGCTTGAATTTCAGACTCAACAGCTTTAAAATTTGCCTCTCTTCGTTTCATATAAAACAAGAAAAGGATAAATCCAAAAGCAATAAAAAAAGGGATTACACCCAGCAATGAAACATTTAAAAAGTTGCCTTTTTCAGCAACAATTTGCTGTGTATAGTTTTGCAGGATGTTTCTTTGAGCTGCTTCATTGTCAGCTTGATTTAAAATACTAAGCAAGCTATCAACAGCACTTGAACTTTCGGCATAAGTATTCATTACAAAAAGGCATATACACAAAGTAAAACCTAAATTTTTGTAAATGGCCAATTTTTTATTTTTTTAGAAGTTCATCAATTTTTGCTGCATAATCGGCACTGTCATCTAAAAAGAATTCAAAAGTAGGCACAATACGCAATTGTTTACCAATTCTGTCGCCCATTTTCCCGCGTATTTCTCTCGAAACTTCTTTAATTTTATCCATAATGCCTTTCTTATCATTATTCCCAAAGATACTTAAATAGGCTTTGGAGTGCGATAAATCGGGACTGATTCTAACTTTTGTTACTGAAATAAATGCACCTGCAAAATGATGTCCTAATTCTCTTTGAAACATTTCACCCATTTCCTTTTGTAATAATCGTGCTACTTTTAACTGTCTTGTCGTTTCCATGGGATTATCCTTAATTCAATTTGCACAAAGATAATTTTTAATGATTATTTTTTACATAATTATTTACAACATGCAATTTGGTGAACATAAATCAATAATTTTGGGAACTTTTTAATTCACATAAATCATTTAACATGGGATTCATAACCAATATTACTGCCAGACAAATCTTAGATTCTAGAGGAAATCCAACCGTAGAGGTGGATGTATTTACCGACACAGGCGCCATTGGTCGCGCTGCAGTGCCATCAGGTGCATCAACCGGTACACACGAAGCTGTGGAATTACGAGATGGCGACAAAAATGCTTACCTTGGAAAAGGGGTTTCAAAAGCTGTTCATAATGTAAATACCATTATTCGCGAAGAGCTCAATGGTCAGTATATTTTTGATCAAAACTATATTGACAAAAAAATGATTGACTTAGATGGCACAGATAACAAAGCTAATTTAGGTGCAAATGCGATTTTAGGCGTTTCAATGGCTGTTGCAAAGGCTGCAGCACAAGAAGCTGGTCAAACTTTATTTCGCTATGTAGGTGGCTTTAATGCCAATACCCTGCCAGTGCCAATGATGAACATTTTAAATGGAGGTTCACATGCTGATAACAGCATCGATTTTCAAGAGTTTATGGTAATGCCAACCGGTGCTAAAAGCTTTAGCGAAGGATTGCGCATGGGTGTTGAAATATTTCATCATTTAAAAAGTGTATTGAAAAGCAAAAACTACTCTACCAATGTGGGCGATGAAGGAGGTTTTGCACCAAATATTAAATCAAATGAAGAAGCTATTGAAGTGGTTTTACAATCTATAGAAAAAGCAGGATATAAGCCAGGTGTAGATGTTTATATTGCCATGGATGCTGCTGCTTCCGAGTTCTTTAAAGCGGATGAAAAAGTATATCATTTTCATAAATCAAGTGGTGATAAATTGAGCCCTGCCGACATGGTAAATTATTGGGCAGATTGGTGTAAAAAATATCCTATTATTTCTATTGAAGATGGCTTGGCTGAGGATGACTGGGATGGCTGGAAAATGATGACTGAAAAATTAGGTAATAAAATTCAATTGGTAGGCGATGATTTATTTGTAACCAATGTAAACCGTTTACAAAGAGGGATTGACAATAATATTGCCAACTCCATCTTAGTAAAAGTAAATCAAATTGGAACGCTTACCGAAACTGTAAATGCAGTTAATTTGGCAAATCGCAACAATTACACAGCAGTTATGAGTCACCGCAGTGGCGAAACAGAGGATACTACCATTGCCGATTTGGCTGTAGCTTTAAATACCGGGCAAATTAAAACAGGTTCGGCTTCGCGCACCGATAGGATAGCCAAATACAATCAATTATTACGTATTGAAGAAATTTTAGGAGACACAGCCATTTATCCGGGCAATAATCTTAAATGTGTAAAACAACGTTAATTGTATATAAAAAGTAAAAACATAAATAAAAAATGATGTAAAGGATATTTGCTTTTTAAACAAGTATCAATACCTTCGTAACGAAAATTATTATTTCATAAACCAATTGTCAAATCAACTGTTTAATTGACTAAAATAAATTATTAAAAACTAACACCTGTTTAATTATGGACACATTAAAAGATAAGTTCGCAAGTATAGCCCTTCCAATGAAAGAAGAAGTTAAAGCAATTATAAAAGAGCATGGTGATAAAAAATTAGGAGAGTACACAGTTGCCTCTGTTTATCAGGGTATGAAAGGAATGATTGGTATGGTTACTGAAACATCTAAACTGGATGCTGAAGAAGGCATTCGTTTTAGAGGATACTCCATTCCTGAAATTAGAGAAAAACTACCAAAGGCACCAAAAGGCACGGAACCATTGCCTGAGGGAATATTTTATTTAATGCTTACCGGAGAAATTCCAACTTATGATGATGTGTTAAATATCAGTAACAACTGGGCACGCAGAAGTATTGTGCCTAAACATGTTTTTGATATTTTAGAAAAATTGCCTGCCAATACACATCCAATGACACAGTTTTGTATTGCCATCAGCGCATTACAAACCGAATCTTTATTTGCTGCAGCGTATAAAAAGGGAATCAACAAAAAATATTACTGGGATTATACTTATGAAGATTCAATGAATTTGATAGGCCGTCTGCCTCGTGTAGCTGCCTTCATTTATAGAAAAATGTATCATAACAATGTGCATATTGAACCAGATCCAAAATTAGATTGGGCTGCCAACTTTGCTCATATGTTAGGTTTTGAGCAAATCGACTTTAGAAGGTTAATGCGCTTATATTTAACTATTCATGCCGATCATGAAGGTGGAAATGTATCTGCACATGCTACCCATTTGGTTGGTTCAACCTTAGCCGATCCTTATTTAGCTTTTACTGCTGGCATGGCTGGTTTAGCTGGTCCTTTACACGGTTTAGCCAATCAGGAAGTTATTGCTTGGATATTAGATATGCGTGAAGAATTAGGCGGTGGTTTACCAACAAAAGAACAAATTGCCGATTATGTGAAGAAAACAATTGAAGATGGAAAAGTAATTCCAGGATACGGTCATGCTGTGTTACGTAAAACTGACCCTAGGTTTACTGCACAGCAAGATTTCTACAATCGTCATATCAAGCCAAAAGGCGATGATGATTTGTTAGAGATTGTTCAAACCATTTACGAAGTGGTGCCTCCTATTTTAGGTTCAATTGGTAAAATTAAAAATCCATGGCCTAATGTTGATGCACACTCTGGAGCCTTATTAATGCATTATGGATTAAAAGAATTTGATTTTTATACAGTCTTGTTTGGTGTATCGCGTTCTCTAGGCGTATTAGCTTCCCTTATTTGGGATAGAGCTTTAGGTCATCCTTTGGAAAGACCAAGTTCTATTACTACCGAAGGAATTAAAAAGAAAATAGCTGCTATGGAAAAAGCGTAATAATAATGCCTTAGATTAAACAAAAAAAGCAACCTTAGGGTTGCTTTTTTATTTGTAGCAATAATGAAATATCGATTTTACAAGTGGCAAATGATTCTTAGCATCAGCCTTTGGCCCTATTCACTTTAATTTCATATCTGATAATTTAGGTAGCGGGCATGTTTTCAAGTTCAATCCTTCTGTTTGGGACAATTCCTTCACTTTATCTAGACAGTGGTTTAGCTTACTTATTGATTCACTAACTTTTATTAAGTAAGCCTATTTCTTATTGCCTTACTTTTTATTAACATCCAAAAGTTTATAGAAAAATTATGGATTCACACTATAGAAATATGTTTGAAAGCCTTATAAATTGTGCTGATAAGTAATAATACTGTTGGGTTATTAAAAATTACTTGTTTAAAAGTAAAGCATGGCATACCCAAATTAGCATAACCATTTTCATTCAATTTGTGGTGTAATGTTCTTAAATAAAATAGCTATGCAAACAATTACATACACCAACAGTATTGGATTAAAAGTTTTTTCGAGCATTTTAGTACTCCTTAAATTTGGATTGTTTTTTGCAATTTTATACACTGGAGCGCTGGTTCCAGTTAATTTTATTGGCTTAGGAATTCAGCTTTTAGGTGTTATACTATACGTGCTGGCTTTTGTAAGTTTTAATAAAAAGTATTTCAGTTTTATGCCATTGCCCAAACCTGGCGCCTATATCATTATGCATGGTCCTTATAGCTTTTTAAGGCATCCTATGTATTTGGCCATGTTACTTATTACTATGCCGCTCACCTATGAGTATTTCAGTATGAAAATAGCCTTTTTGCAGATCAGCTTTTTAATGGTGATTGCCATGTTGGTTTATATTGAAGAATATGTTTTTGGCAATGTTGATTTAAATTACAAAAATTATATCAAATACACCAAAATGATTTTACCTATGCTTTTTTAATATACAGCAAACAAATAAATAAACAAACAACAAATTATATGAAAGTAAGATTACTAAGTTTATTAGTGATAATAGTTCTTGTTGCTGATAGTTTAAATGCTGCGAATTATTATTCATATCAAAGTGGCGATTGGAGTGATCCATTCATATGGACAACAGACCCCTCAGGTACAACACTCGTGGGATCAGCAACGCCAGGTGCTGCCGATAATATTTTTGTATTAAATGGAAGAAACATTTCCACTGCAATTGCAAGAACAGTATTATCTTGTGATATACAAGGAGGTGGATCACTTGATTTAGGGACAATAACTGGTCATGCGCTTGGAACTGTTAGTGGCCAAGGCTTAATGAAATTGAGCAGCAATGTATTCCCAACAGGAACATTTACAAGCTTTGTTTCTTCTACTGGAGGTACAATTGAATATTATAATTTTGGTGGTGCAGGAACCAACCTCCCTAATCAAAATACTTATAATAATTTAATTTTAAGTAACAGTACGCTTACAGATCAAACATTAATATTTCCAAGTGCAGCTGCAATTACCTACACTATCAATGGTAATGTAACTATCACAAAAACCAACGTGGGGGCCATGAATATTAGATTGGCATCAGCAGCAAATGTGATTAATTTTAATATTACAAAGGGATTAACGGTTGGCGCAGGCTGTAGTTTAACTTGTTCAAATTTTAACGCCATTCATAATATCAGAGTTGGTTTTGATTTTGTTAATGATGGTACTGTTGACTTAAGCAATAACGCACAATTTGTAGCTGCCACTAGTGGCGCTGCCAATGTGATTTTTAGTGGTTTGCAAAACAGTAATTTTAATTGTAATGGGCAAACGGATGTCTACTCTTTGCAAGTAAACAAAGGTACTGATCAAACATATATACTTTCTGTAATTTCCAACAATGTAAACAACTTAAAACTATTTAGCAATGGGAATGCTATGGTTATTACCGCAGGTACCATGAGATTAACGGCTAACAATAGTTTTACACGCATTAATGGTGGAGGGAATTTTGACGTAAGCACGGCTCAAAATGAAGCTGGTTGCTTATGGATTGATGGTGCAGATATGTTGTTAAACGCAAGTGCAAATGCTATTGTAGTTTATGGTAAATTTAGAATGAGTGCCGGCAATTTTTCAATTGGAAATGAAGGTTTAGTAATTAGAATTTCTGGTGAAATTTTGTTTGAGGGTGGAGTGAGTACTATAGAAAAATACAGAAGTTCAACAATTGCTGGATTTCATATTGGATCCTTTACAATGACAGGCGGAATTTTAAATGTTGATGGAAGCACCACTGGTAGCTCAAATGCTGATTCACCTCGGTTTAGCCATCCTTTCCCTGGGCAAAGCTTTAAAATGACAGGTGGTACCATTAATGTAAGTTCGCCCGAAACTGGTACAGCTGCTAATGGAGGTATTTTAATTGGGAATGATGCTGCAAATATTTTAGTTACTGGTGGTACTTGGAATGTTACAATACCTGCAAGTGCAACCAATTTTAATATTTGTTCATCAGCACCCTTTTATAATATGAATATCTTAAAAGCAGGTGCTGGTGCTGGTGTGGTAACTTTGGCAAATCAAACTATTGGCGCTAGTGTTATAGAAGTTTACAGACCAAGTCCAGTGTTAGCGCAAGCTTTAGTGGTGTTAAACGATTTAAACATTGTAACCGGTAATACGCCTAATTTAAGTGCAGGTGTATCAAATGTAGTGGTGGGCAGAAACTTTATTATTCAGAATTCAACAACCTATACTCCAGGTACCAACACCACAATATTTAACGGAGCATCAAGTCAATCTTTTTTAGTGAATGGAACCATCAATACAGCACTAAATAATTTAACAATTCAAAAGCCTGTGCAACGAACATTGAGTATATTGGGCTCAGCTGCAACAATTGATATAAATGGTACATTGTCCATATTTGCAGGCACATTAGCAGATGGAGGTAAAATAATTAATGTGAAGGGAAATATTATTAACGCTGGTAATCATACCGGGTTGGGCAGTATACGATTAACAGGTGCAGGTGTACAAACTATTGGAGGTGATGGAACAGGTAAGTTTACTAATCTTATTCTCAATAAAGCAACTGGTTCAACCACATTAACTGCTAATCAAATTATCAATGGGGCTTTAAGGTTAGCTAATGTAGCTGCAATTTTAGATTTGTCGGTTTATAATTTAAGTCTTGGCACACCTAACGGTATTTTTGATGATATTGCAGGAGTTGGCACTAGTTTTAATAATACAAAGATGCTTCGCACTGCAGGAAATGCCTCAGATGGAGGTTTAACAAAAAGATACAGTGCTTTGGTGCCAGCCTTTACCTATCCTTTAGGCACAGGTAATGATTACACACCTACTACATTAACTTTTACAGGTACGCCCACAGCATACGGTGGAGTAACAATTAGACCTGCAAATAGTGAACAAGCTAATGTAACCACACCAAATAGAAGTTTAACATATCATTGGCGTGTAACTACAAGTGGAGTTACGCTTGGTGCTGCAGTGGTTACTCAAACCTTTAATTATATAGCTGCTGATGTTGTTGTTGGACCTGATGTTTTTGAGTCTGAATATATTGCTGCAAAATACAGCCCATCAACAAATAGTTGGGTAAAAGGGACTACCGCCCAAGTAAACACTGCCACAAAAGTCCTAACTTTTAGCAGTACTATTTTTGGAAATGTACTAGATGGTGATTACACAGCAGGTGATGATACACCTACTGACCCATTTGGCCCTGTAGTAGTGTATTACTCTATGCGAAATGGCGATTGGGATGATATAAATCCTGGTACAACACCTTGGTCAATAGTTGGGAATGCTGGACCAGCTGCAGGAAGTATTCCTGGACCAAACAGTCCTGTACAAATAGGCAATGGTGCTGGAATTAATCATACCGTTACTGTTACTAATAATAATAAATCATGTGGCTCAATCGTTATTGGCAATAATTCAATCTTAGATTTAGGCGTAACTATTGGCCATAATTTTGGTATTTATACTACTGGCAGCATACCAAATGCTGGTACATTAAAGATTTCTTCGGCTAATCCCATTGCCGAGTTCCCTGCTGGTGACTTTGGTATATTTTTAGGTGCTGCAGGCGGAACAATGGAGTATTACACAACAGGAGCTGTTGATTTTACTATTCCAGCTATTTCAGCAGCACCATCTTTATCACCTTTAGTTAGCTATAGAAATTTAATTGTAAGACCAGCAGTTGCACAATACATCGAAATGCCAAATGTTGACTTATTGGTGAGAAGTAGTTTGTCATTAATTGGTGGTGTGGCAACAGGTACGGTTAGAATTAACAGTGTTGCAGCTAGAACTTTAACTGTAACACAAAATGTGGTAGTTTCTAGCGGTATTTTTCGTTTTATGAATGGCTTTGCTCAAGATATTGTGATCGGGAACAATTTTACAGTAAACTCCAATGCAGTTTTTGATGTTGATGTTGCAGGCACTGCTGTCAACAATTCACTAAGCATAAGCGGAAATCTCACAAATAATGGAACAATAAATTTTAATGCGGGTTCAGGTAGAGTTTGTAATTTATCTTTCAAAGGAAATACCAACAAAACTTTAACTGGTACAAATGGAGCAGCTTCAACAATACTTAATTTATTAACTATTGATAAAGGCACAACACAAACTCCAACATTAACACTTGATGTGGCAGGTGCATTAACCACACCATCTAATAATTGGTTGACACTTTCAAATGGTACTTTTATTTTGGCCAAAGCTACAACTCTAACACTTACCAATGCCGCACTAACAAGTTATACCATTCCATCAACCGCTGCACTAACAGTAAATGATGCAGGCGCAATAATCAATATCGGAATGTTTGCTGATGATAATAATGATTTGTTCTTAGGTGGTAAATTGGAAATTACTTCGGGTACAGTAAATGTTGGTACGGCTGCAAATAATAATAATAATGATATCGAATATGTTGCTGCAAGTGCTCCTGCATTGATACTTACTGGAGGTAATCTAAATGTAAATGGTCAGATCAGAAGAAGCACCACCGTCACTACTGGTTTCTTATCGTATTCACAATCTGGAGCAAGTGCTGTGCTGATTAGAGGGAGAAATCATAATCCAATAAGAGCAAAACTTGAAATCGTAAATCCTTCAAGTGTGTTCAACATGAGCGGCACTTCAACTTTAACAATCCAAAGAGGTGGTGGTACAACATTTAGTGATGTTTACATTGATCCAAGTAGCAATTCAGTTACAGGAGGAACAATTATATTCAACTCGACAGGAACCGCGGCTAACCAAACTTATAATTTAGATTCAAATATTCCTCTGTTCAACGTAACTGTTACAGGTAATACCGGTGAAACAGCTACAACGCGTTTACCTATTAGTGAATTAACATTAAAAGGTAGTCTTTTAATTAGCAATGTAAATAGTATTTTTAATACAAACAGTAGAAATGTAACTATATTCAAAGACTTTACCAATTTAAATACTACAGCAACTACTGGACTTAATGTTGGTGGTTATAGACCTATTACAGCCACTCAAACTACTTTTTTTACAGGCGCTACAAATAATCAAATCATCGCAGGCACAGCAGGCAACTTAACTAACTATGGTAATCTGGTGATAGAAAATGTGTTTTTAAACGGAACAGTTTCTGTTGCAGCTAATTCAAATTTAAGGGTAAACAATAATTTAACCATCAATGAAGGAACTTTTGCTTCAGGAACAAACACGGTTACAACACTTGTTAATATTTATAACCAAGCGATACATACTTCTTCGGGTGCTGGTGCAATTGTGATGGCAGGTGGCGCTTTACAGTTTGTTGATGGGGATAATAATGGGGTGTTTGGAAGTGTAACGCTAAACAATGCTTCTGGGGCTCAAACTATTGCCGATATCACCGTTAATGGTACACTTACTTTATCCAATGGTATAATTTATATTGATAATAACCTTTTGAGTTTTGGAACTTCAGCCATTGTTGCTGGTGTATTTAGTGCAGCAAGGATGATAAGAACCAATGGCGTAATTAGTGATAGTGGAGTTGTTAAAAACTATCCAATTGGCGCTTCTTCATTTACTTTTCCTATTGGAGTTACTGGAAAATACACGCCTGTAACATACAACGTAACTGCCAATGGTGCTGTTGGAGCAATTCAAATTAGACCGGTAAATGCAAAACATCCTGCAACAACTGATGCTGCAGCGCTTGAGTTAAATTATTATTGGCTAGTAAATGCAACAGGCTTCACTGGTTTAACTTTAACACATACTTATAATTACATTAATGCTGATGTAAATGGGACAGAAACAAATTATGTAACAGGTAGATTTTTATCAAACGCTTGGACACCGCTCTTTGGAATTGGAGGCACTGTCAATAGCGTTGCGAACACTATTACTTTAACTGGTGTTAACTTTGTAAATGGCGCTTACACTGCTGGAGAAAGTTCAGAGTTTAATGTAATTACAGATTTGTACAGTAGGGATGCTACTTTAGGTGGAAACTGGAGCGATGTTAACTCTTGGAGCGCAACTGGTCATGCTGGCCCTTCAGCGGGTGTAATTCCATCATTTCAAAATGTATTTATTGCCGCAGGACATACGATCACTGCTGATAATAATTTCCTAGCAAGTAGTAATCTTGATATTGATGGCGTACTTGATTTAGTTTCCTTTATTGGACATAACTTTGGCGTGGTTACTGGTAATGGAAGGTTGAGAATTACAACCACACCAAGCAATAATTTTGTATTTCCAGCTGGTAATTATTCTTCATTTATTGCGCCTTCGGGAGGTACTGTTGAGTATTATGGCAGTACTAATGGTAACCTATTAACGCAGCAATATTACAACAATCTTGAATTTACAGGCCCAAGTGTAAAAAGTCTAACAAATGTTGATTTAGGTATTAATGGTAACTTGAGCATACTTGGAGGCTCTGTTAATAATGCGTTTAACAGAGATATTGATATTAAGGGAAATTGGATAAATAATGTTTCAAGTGTTGCATTTGTGCCAGGAACTGGTACTGTAAGATTTTTAGGTGCAAATCAAAGTATTGGCGGTACTTCAAGCACCAATTTTTACAACTTAAAAGCCGCTGGTAGTGGAACAAAAACACTAGGTATTAACCAAGTGATCAACAACAATTTATTGATTTCTTTAAATAGCACTTTAGATGTTTCTGCCTCCAATTTTGCCATCGATTTAAAAGGCAATTTTACTGGAAATGGGGTATTTAATGCTCAGCAAGGTTTAGTTACACTCAACGGATTAAATCAACAACAAATGGGAGGAACAGGAAATGCTAATTTTTATAATCTTACGCTTCAAAATAGTGCAGGAGCAAGTGTAAATAATCCTTTGAGCCTAATTAATACTTTAACGTGTAATGTTGGTAATTTTATAAATAATGCCAGTACATTTACTTTATTATCGACTACTTCAAATACTGCAAGAATTGCTCCTTTATTAGTGGGCACGTATACTGGTGAAATTACAATGCAACGATTTGCGCCAGGACCAGTTACAGGTTGGGCCTTCATAAGTGCTCCTGTTAGTGGTGCAAAAATTAATCAATGGACAGATGATTTTCCATCGTCAGGATTTACTGGTTCAACAGGAAATTCCGGAGGCTTTATTTCAATTTATTATTATGATGAACTTGCAGGTGGCGCTTGGGATTCACCGAGTTCATATGTTCCTGTAACAAATGCAGCAACTGATAATATTATTCCTGGTGTTGGTTGCTGGGTTTATTTAGGAACTAATTTAAATACAACTGCCGATATAAATATTGATGTTACCGGAACCATAGTAAAAGGTGATTTCGACTTTGCTCCAACCAACCAGCCTTCGGGTGCTGGGGCTGCTAATGATGGATGGAACCTCATCGCCAATCCATATCCATCGGCCATTGATTGGGACGCAGCAAGTGGATGGTTTAAATTAAATATTAATGATGCTGTTTATATCTATCAGGCCGATTTAGATCAGTATTCAACATATATTGCTGGTGTTGGTGTGAATGGTGGAAGTAGATTTATTGCCTCATCACAAGGGTTTTATGTAAAAGCTGTGAGTTCTCCTCAATTAACTTGCTCAGAGCAAGTTAAAAGTACTGCCAATCCAACTTTTTTAAAGGCCACAAAGAGCGCTTCTGCGGGTCAAGTAATGCATATTAATTTGACGGGGACAAATAATTATTCAGACGAAATGGCTGTAAGATTGCACAATGAAGCAACATCAGAATTTGATGCCTATTTAGATGGAATTAAAATGGGAAGCACCAACCAAGCAATGCCATATATTGCAGCAGCAATGCCTGATATGGATTATAGTATCAACTCTATTCCTAATTTGGACAAGAACTATGATATACCTGTTAGAGTTAAAGTAGGTATGGCCGGGAATTACACTTTCAGCTTTAAAGGTGCATCTAATTTAAACGATATTTCTTGCTTGCTTTTTGAAGATACCTACACAGGAATCATCACTAATTTAAAAACAGACAGTGTTTACAATTGCTTTTTAAGTGATACAGCAAGTGCCCCGCGTTTTTACCTAAGAAGCAGAGCTGCACTACCCGCAAATACGACTTCAACAACTTGTAGTTATAATAATGATGGTAAATTATTAGTCAATAATCCTAATTTAAAAACACAACATTTAGTTTTATCAAAGATGAATGGAGTAGAAGTTGCTCAAAATATGTCAAACAATCAATCCATTGAATTTAATAATCTTGCAGCAGGAAAATATATTGTAAGCTATTTAGGATTAACTGCAAGCTGTGGCATTATAACTGATACATTGGAAGTGCTTTCTGGTGTTGAAGTAAATGCAAATTTTGATTTGTTAACCGATACAATTTATCTTAATGAAAGCAATGCATTACTTTTAAACAACAACAGCTACAATGCCATTGAATATCAGTGGAACGTTGCTGGAGTTATATCGCAGGATGTTTTACCAACTTTAAGTATCAATCAGGTTGGTGTTCAAACAATAACATTAACAGCTATCAATAACGGCTGTACTGATGTTTTAACCAAAGAAATTAATGTAATTGCTAAAAGAGCAGCAGATGGCAGTCCAACGCTTTCAAATATCTCTAATGGGGCATTATTGCAATTTGACTTTAAAACTGCAACACAAGTGCAGGTAAATATTTACACCGCTTTAGGACAAGCTATAAAACCTGCAATTAATATGGAGGTACAACAACAAAATTATTTAATTGATTTGTCGGAGCAAGCCACTGGAGTGTATTTTGTAGATGTTATTTACAATAATCAAAAGCTTACCTTTAAAGTAAACTACTAGTATTTAATATTACTATCTAAAAGGCTGCCTTTATCTTGAGGCAGCCTTTTATGTTTTATTGTTACAATAAACAGGTTTTTATCTTTATTTTTGCAGAAAATTAGAAAACTTGTTTACAGGAATAATTGAAAATACGGCCCAAATTGTTGACATTAAAGCAAATGAAAGTAATTTAACTTTTACTTTAACTTGTCCTTTTGTTAATCAACTTAAAGTGGATCAAAGTATTGCTCACAATGGTGTTTGCCTTACAGTTACAGCAATAAACTTATCAGAAAATACCTACAAGGTTACTGCAATTGAAGAAACATTGATGAGATCTAATTTATCGGATTTAAAGGTATATTCATTGGTAAATCTTGAGCGTTGCTTAAAATTGGAAAGTTTACTTGATGGTCACCTCGTTCAAGGACACGTAGATACTACTGCTATTTGTAAAAATGTGACCGAAAACAATGGCAGTTGGAAATATTATTTTGAATACACTGATAATAACAAAGACGGTTATATTACCGTTGAAAAAGGATCTGTTACAGTTAACGGAGTTAGTTTAACTGTAGTTGATAGTGGAACTAATTCTTTTTCTGTAGCCATCATTCCTTACACCCACGAACATACCAATTTTAAAACATTAAAAGCGGGCGATAAAGTAAATATTGAATTTGATATTGTTGGGAAATACATTGCAAAATTACTCGCTAAATCTAATCAATTGTGAGTATGCGTTTTTTTGTATTTGTTTTAATCATATTATTAAGTTTAAAGCCCACGCATGCTGGTCTGCAACCAAGTTGCAGGCAATTAATTGCTGGTATGATTGAAACCATTTCAAATTTAAAAACTGCAAGTTACACACTACATGCTGCGGAAAGAGTAAAAGGTAAAATTTTAAAGGCATCATCACAAATTAAATTACACATGTTGCCAAGACAACTTTATTTTAAGAACAATACAGGGGTAGAAGTGCTCTACAATGAATCTATGGATAAAGAGGAAGCTTTAGTGAATCCGAACGCATTTCCATACATCAATTTAAAACTTGATCCCTATCGAAGCATTATGAGAAATAATCAACATCATACCATCTTTGAATTAGGTTTTCATCAAATTGGAGGCATCCTTGCCAATGCGGTTAAGCAAAGTGAACTTAATTTTGATAAATGGTTTACCTATATGGGTATTATTAAATTTAATAACAGAGATTGCCACAAGATTTATTTTGAGTACCCCGATTTTAAATATATTAAGTATACCGTCCATAAAAAGGAAACAGTGCGGAATATTGCGCAAAAACTAGGTGTTGGCGAATACAGAATCATACAAAATAATGCAAATATTTCGTACACCGATTACATCAAAGAAGGTCGCATCCTTACTGTTCCCAATGTATATGCCTCCAAAACCCTTATGTATATTGACAAGGAATTAAATTTGCCAGTTTATATCAAAGCCTTTGATGATAAGGGCTTTTATGAATCGTACGAATTTTACGATTTAAAAGTCAATAAAAATTTTAGTTCGAAAGAATTTGAAAAGTCCTTTCCTGGCTATGGTTTTTAAAGCAGAAGTACTTTTAGTTTAAATTTATAAAGCGCTCAAAAGAACCGTAAATATCACGCTTTCTGCTCTTTTCATAATCGTAAATAAGTCGGCCTAAATGCGTTAAAAATGGAAAACCAATGCTTTTATATTCGTACCTCCCATCGTTTAAAACCTGATTTGCATTTACATAAATTACTGCACTTAAAAAGAAATCAACTTTGTTTTTATGATCAACAAAATAAGCGCAATCGGCAAGCCATCCATAGCTTTGCCCAACTACATTAAATATTCTTAATGAATCGGTTTTGATAGTGTCATGATAATCTCCAAACATTAAATATTTTTTATAGCTATCTTCAAATTTACTGCCGTCATAATGAGGATAATCACTCTCGCGGGGATATTGACTCATGGCCTTCAAAATTAGCTTATAATCATCATCTGTAAAGGCTAACTTCTTTTCCTGAGGAACAATTTCAGGATACATTAAAGCAATTAAAAAATCATTTATTTCTTGCAAAGGCATTACATTATTTCGAGTAAATACTTTTGGCTTACGAACCAGTTTACCCCGGGCATTGTAGTGTGCTTTGCCTTTTACCTTTTTAGCATAATGATAATTTTTATAAGTTAAACTGCTTGATGCAGCTTGTTTGTATATAGTATCACCCTGCTCATTTAAAAATACAATTGGATTAAAATAAAGATTATCAGCGGTATTGCAACCTGGGTCAAAACGATGTAAAATATCAGTGTTTCTTATATCTAGCTGCTTTAATCTGCTTTTAATAGCATCTGCACCCATAAATTCGTAAACTCTGCTATAGGCATCGTTATCACTTACCAACATCATTTTTCTTACGTAACTGGCAATACTTGGTTTATAATTTACAGATGAAGAATCGATATTTACTTCCTTCTGACAATGATGATTTGCAAGTGTAATCATGGCAGCGTTTGAAGGTATATTTAAACGATTGCATTTTTCTAAGGCTAAAACCGACAGAGGTAATTTTACCAAACTTGCAGGATAAAAATATTGCTTGGGATTTAATTGATATTGATGTTGAATGAATGTTGGTGGCCCATTTTCATTATGGTTAATTTGGGTATAAATAATTTGAATTTCATACTTGCGTGGATGGCTCAAAATAGTATTGAAATCATGGGATCTTATTTGCATTAAATCGCCAATTAAATTATCATTAGCCAACTTTGTAGCTAAGTAAGGAAGCGGTTTTTGTGCAAAAGTTAAACTACAAAACAGCAGTAAATTATAAAATAATACCAGGCTACACTTTGGCCAGTTGAAATATATTTTACGATACAATTTAATTCATTTTTTTACTGAACAGCATCAAGTTGCTCTCGTTGAGTTTATAGTCGTATCCAATGCCAAATTCGAGTGGTTTTACCAATGTTTTTTCGGTACTATCATAGGCCATTTTTAAGTCCTTTTGCAGGAAATTTTTGAACAAATTAATTGGTGCATCATAGGTCCCATAATATTGATGATTCCATGTTGTAGCGTTGTAAAAACGAACAGGTATGCCGGAGTCATCTTGCAAAACATACTTGCTTTTATCTAAAATAGCTTTTCTAATGACACTAAAATAAGGCTTGTGCAACAAATAAGAAGCAGATTTTAAATAGGTTGAAACAGTTGGTATTTCCTTTATAAATGCATTTAAACGCTTATTTTTTGAAAGTCCTAAATCAGAAATATCACAACTAAAATAATACACTTCTTTGATTTTATTGCTTTTGTTATTGATGCAGGTAATGTGCAATCCTTTACTTCCGGAAGCAAAGGCGGGATGATTTGATAAAATAATTCTACCTGCAGAATCTAAAGAGATTTCTTCAATCGATTGAATAGAATGCCCACTTCGTTGCATAAAAATAGAAATCAACTGAACAGCACCATTCAGTTCTTTGGTGGCAAAATCCTCCTCCATACTTAGCGTACGGAAAAAACTAAAATTTAAAATAGCATGTAATGATTTATGAATAGAATTAAAATAATTGGGTAAGCTATCAATAATTAAGGTATCCAAATTAGGCAAGGATCCGGGCGGCTCTAAGGCGAGCATAAAATAAGTTTGGGCATTAGGAAAAAAGGTGGTAACATTTAAAAAATCGGGACCACTAAATGGATAAAAAATAGTGTCGTTTGCCCCAAAAATACTTTTTAACTCAGTGGCTGTAAAGGCATGCATGGCCTTAAAATGGTTATCATTAAGTTGTTTCCATTTTGTGTCTTGATCAGCTGCATATTTACTCCAGGCCGCTGTGTATAATGCTGGTTTTAATGTATTGCCTTCTGTTGGTTGTAAACCAGCAATATAGCGGCTTACATCATTACTATTGCGATGAGTAATTTCAGGAATTTTATCAGGAATGACTTGCACCACCGTATCTTGCGATAAGGTTTTTTTGTTCTTATTTTCACTTGAAGGCTGGCACGAAATAATAACACTAGAAGTTACAAATAGAATCAGGCTTTGTAGGAAAAGTTTAAAGGGCTTTGATGACATATGATAAAATGAAAAAATTGAGCGCGAAGATACAAATTAAGCTATTTCAAACTTATTGATTTATATAATACCAATATGTTTTTTAAATTATGCCCATAATTTAAAAATCTTACATTGGTAAATGCCGATCGGAAAGAAGTTTGGCACAAATGCAGTAAAACAAATTTGGGCCATTACTTATTTCACATCGGTATAAATTGCTGCCGATAACTAAAAATCAAATTAAGCCATCCCTTGCTGATGAATAAATTAAATAAATTTTAAGCAAGATGTCATTATCACACCATACAAACTTATATTTGCATAAAAATAAAAACTATGAATTTACTTTTATTACATAAAATTTCTATCTGGATTTTTTTATTGATATACTATATCAAAACTGTGTTGTTATTCAATCACAATGAAGAAAAATTGAACAAGTTTACTAAAATGACAAAAGTGCCGGAAATGATTGTAAGCACCTTGTTTTTGCTTACAGGCTTTTACCAGTTTTACTTACTTGGCGCCATTAAATTATTACAGATTTATAAACTCATTGCGATAGTAGCTGCCATTCCATTAGCTATTATTGGATTTAAAAAGAAAAACAAAGGCCTGGTAGTTTTTGCTATGGTATTACTACATCTAGCCTATGGATTGGCCGAAGCTTCGCGCAGCAAAGGATACCTAGGTGGTGCTCCAGTAAAAGTTGTTGAAGGAAAAGCTGATGGCGAAAGTATTTATATCGCCAATTGTACGGTGTGCCATGGTATTGATGGTAAAAAAGGATACAACAATGCCACAAATTTAACAACCTCAACCATTGATAATGCAACAATTATGGATGTGTTAACCCTTGGAAGAGGCAATATGATGCCTTTTAAGGAAACACTGAGTGAAGATGAAATGAAAGCAGTAGCGGAATATATTGTAACTTTAAGATAACTTGTCGAAATTGATAGAGACTGCCATCAGGCAGAAGACAGCCATCATGGTGGGCGTTATAACGCAAAACCAAGATGAAGAAATGGTAAAAGAATATCTTGAAGAATTAAAATTTTTAATAGATACCTGGGGCGCACTAACTTTAAAAAGTTTTGTGCAGAAAATGGCAAAGCCCGATTCTAAGCACTTTGTGGGAACTGGAAAATTGCAAGAAATAAAAAATTATGTCAAAGAGTTTGCCATTGATATGGTAGTTTTTGATGATGATTTAAGCCCTTCGCAATTAAGAAATATTGAAAAAATTCTTGAAGTAAAAGTACTCGATAGAAGCGATTTAATTATTGATATTTTTGCTGCACGTGCGCAAACCGCACATGCTAAAACACAAGTAGAATTAGCATTATACCAACACATTTTACCACGTCTTACAGGTATGTGGACTCACTTAGAAAGACAACGTGGAGGAACAGGCACACGCGGTGGAGCAGGCGAAAAAGAAATTGAAACTGACAGACGTATTGTAAGGGACAAAATTACATTACTCAAAGAAAAGTTAAAAGAAATTGATAAGCAAATGGCCACACAACGCAAAAGCAGGGCCGAAATGATTCGTGTGGCATTAGTTGGATACACCAATGTAGGTAAAAGCACCATCATGAATTTGCTAAGTAAAAGTGAAGTTTTTGCCGAAAACAAGTTATTTGCTACGCTAGACACCACCGTAAGAAAAGTGGTGATTGACAATTTACCCTTTTTATTAAGTGATACCGTTGGATTTATTAGAAAATTGCCTACCCATTTAATTGAGTCGTTTAAATCTACGCTAGATGAGGTGCGCGAAGCTGATGTATTGATTCATGTGGTGGATATTAGTCACCATAATTTTGAAGAGCATATCAATGTGGTTAATGAAACCTTACAAGGAATTGGCGCCAGCGATAAAAAAACTATTCTTGTTTTTAATAAAATTGATGCCTTTAGTTTTGTACAAAAAGATGAAGATGATTTAACACCCATAAAACGTGAAAATCTGAGTTTGCAGGAGTTGCAAAAAACATGGATGAATAAAAACAATAGCCCATGTATATTTATTTCGGCCACCAATAAAGACAACGTTGATTCCTTTAGAGCTTTAATTTACAATACCGTTAAAGAAATGCATATTAAGCGTTATCCTTACAACAATTTGTTGTATTAGATTTTTGCTTTATTTAAAAGTATCAATTAGCTTGCAAATTATACTTGCTAAGATTAATTTTTAGAAAAAATAAACTACTCCAATGGACGTCATGGCGGGCTCGATCCGCCATCATACAAATTGCTTCAAATGTCCAACTTTCTCCTTTGGTCGGTTACCGAAACTTCGGCACCATCACCGACCAACCAACACTGGCAAGCATTCTGTGCGTGTCCAACTCCATCATTAACATTCACTTCCTACAAATGAGTTTTTACGACTCATTCATTTTCAGTACTCTTTCTCAATCCACTACTTCTACTTGCCATATACACTCCGCTAAATATCATTAACGAAGCAATAATTTTTACCATATCAATTTGGTCTTTACCTAGCATCACTGCAAATAAGGCAGTAAGTAAAGGCTGAGAATAGATATAAGTACCAGCCACAGAGGAACTTAAATTTTTTAAAGAATAAGTATTTAAAATATAGGCCAAATAAGTGGTTGCAAACACCACAAAAAATATTTCCCAATAAATTTTGCTAGGCATGGCCTGCCAATCAACCACCATTAATTGTTGATAGCCAAAAGGCAATACAATAATGAAACCAGTTAAAAACACCCATTTTATAACGGTAATGGTATGATATTTTTGCATGAGTGGTTTTACAATAATCAAATACAAACCCCATGAGCAAGCATTAAGTAACACAAGCAAATCGCCCCAATTGGCAGAACCCAGCTGTTTGCCTTGGGCAGGATTTAAAATTAAAAAAACAGCACCTGCTAAACCAGTGATAATACCTATAATACGTAGTTTTGAGAAACTTTCTGTCATGGCAAAATAGCCCATCACAACCACTAAAATAGGTGTGCAAACCATCATGATAGAGGCATTGATAGGTGAGGTTAAACTTAATCCTTTAAAGAACAACAATTGATTTACAGCTACCCCAAATACCCCACAAAAAAACAAACGCAAACGATCTTCTTTAGCGATTTTTTCGTAACGCATAAACAAAGAGGTGAGCCAATACAGCACCATGGCGCAAACTGCACGCAATAATATAAAACCAGAGGATTGAATATGGCTTCCTAAAACATCTTTAGCCACAGAATAATTGATACTATAAATCACATTGGCGCCCAAAAGGCATAAGTGACCAAGTAAATTTTTATTCATGGCCGCGAAAGTACTACTATTTGTATTTGTTTTTAGTCAAAAAATAAAAAATTTATAGTTGATATTAATTTAATTAGAACTATAAATAAACTAAACTGGCGCGCGCATCCTGCGCGTGACTTACACTGATTATCATTCAGGAGGATATTATTTAAATTAAGTCTTGTCATTCAAAATGAAGTGTTGCTTTTTATGCCAGTAACAAGTTTACTCTTTGTTGGTCCCGATTCCGATAGCTATCAGAATTATCGGGATCACCATCAAACTTACTATTTGTTGGTGTTATCACCAACAAACTACAATCCTCAATGAATTGTTTAGTATTTAACTAATAGCTTAACAAAGATAATAATATGGTGAAGCATAAGTTTTAAAAGATACATTTGAGTAACAATAGCGGCACTAAGCCCAGCGCACATGGCTTGGCTTCAGCTTAGCGCCTAAATGAGTGAAGCATAAGTTTTAAAAATACATTTTTACTCTTTGTTGGTGTTATCACCAACAAACTGCAATCCTCAATGAATTGTTTAGCATTTATCTGATAGCTTAACAAAGATAATAATATAGTGAAGCATAAATTTTAAAAGATACATTTGAATAACAATATCTGCACTAAGCTCAGCGCAAATTCCTTGGCTTCAGCTTAGCGCCTACATGAGCTTTATTTTTTGCGCAACAACCAAAAAATTCGACTTAAAATCTTTCAATAGACCCCAATTAAAACCAGTCATACAAGTACATATTAGTCACTAAGAAACAATTGCCAACGCATGCACTAATAGCGCAAAGGACAGGAGCGGCATCCTCCCAATGAAAATTGGAATCCGCGCCTTATTTTTAAAAACAAAAATTAATTAAATTTCATTGGGAGATATAGCAAATGGCTTGACCCTTTCATTTTTTAGGACACATTAAATTTACTCTATTGCAAATAAAAATGAAAGGGTTGCGCCCAAAAGAAACATGAATGCTTTATTTAAACTCTTTCTTGAGCGCTTCAATAGTGCTTTTGGTGCTGCCTATAAAAATTTTATCGCCACTGATAATGGTAGGACGTTTTAAAAAAGTGTATTCTTCTAAAATATATTTTTTGTAATCGTTTTCTTTTAATTCCATTTTATCTAAACCTAAAATACGATATTTCATAGCTACTCTGCTAAACAACTTTTCATAAGAGCCCGCTAATTTTGCCATTTCGGCCAACTGGTTAGCTGTTATTTTTTCTTCTTTAATGTCCTGCAAAACCACATCCTTACCAATTTTTATTTCGGATAATATTCTTTTGCAGGTGCTGCAGTTGCCTAAATGATATATTTTTTTCATAAATTAAGTTGAATAGCAAATTAATGGATAAATAACATAATCACATATATTTTGTTTACTTTGGCATGCAAAAGAATTTGAAATTGAGTTCAGCCGCTACTAATCCAATACAAAATTTTAAAACCTATAGGCTCATTTTGCCTATCATTATTGGCCTTGGTGTAGCATCTTACATGTTGTTCAAAAGTTTTAAGCCAGGTGCCTTTGATAGTGTGCAGTTTACCTATCAAAGTGTATTATGGATGTTATTGGCTTTTTTAATGGTAGTGGTGCGGGATGCAGCTTACATGGTGCGCATTAGAGTGCTCACTGATAATTTTTTAAGTTGGCGAAAAAGTTTTCAGGTAATTATGATTTGGGAATTTGCCTCTGCCGTTATTCCTCCCAGCCTCGGTGGCGGTTTTGCGGTAGCTATTTATGTGTTGAACAAAGAAAAAATAGAACTTGGAAAAAGCATTGCAGTAATTTTATTCTCTTCCTTATTAGATGGCATTTTTTTAGGTGTGATGGCACCTTTAGCTTACTTTTTAGCTGGTGGAGAGTCATTATTCTTAAACCTCAACATTAAGGTTCCCGATTTTTTATCCTTTCTAATTAATGAAAAAAGCATTGCCTTTACCTTTTGGTTGGTTTACTTTGCTTTATTATTTTATAAACTGGTGGTGGCCTTTGCCCTTTTTGTTGATGCTAAAGCAGTAAAACGTGTTTTAGTAGCCATTTTTAGACTCCCTGTTTTAAAACGCTTTGCCATGGCTGCCGCTAGCACAGGCGATGAAATGATTATTGCCAGTGCCGAATTAAAAGGTAAAAAAGTGAGTTATTGGTTCAATGCTATTTTAAGCACTTTTGTAAGTTGGAGCGCGCGTTTTTTAATTATCAATTTTATTATTGCTGCCTTTAGCCCAAGTTATATCAATCATTTGGTGATGTATAGTAAACAAATTATTATTGGTATCATTAATATTATTAGTCCAACACCAGGTGGCAGTGGCTTAGCCGAAATTATGTTTTCGCAGTTTTTTAAAGCCGAATTGCAAGAAAATTTAACTTTAGCCTCTGCCCTGGCCATTTTGTGGCGTTTAATCAGTTATTATCCTTATATTTTTGCTGGTGTTATTATTCTACCAAGATGGATAAAAAGAGTTTATGCCGCATCCGAATAATTTCAGTAATACACATCATATTTAGATAGTATATTTGCAACGATTTATTACATTCCTATTTTATGTCAACAATATCTTTTGATAATACAGAAATTGCTTTTGCTTCAAAAAGCGATGCCGATTTAAACCGTTCCTACATGCTCTTTACCATGGTAAGCCGAACATCGTGGGTAAAAATTGGAAAAGGCTTAACCAATGTTGCACTTGGTTTGCATTTGCCAATCAGTGGCCTAATTAAAGCCACCATTTTTAAACAATTTTGTGGTGGCGAAAATATAGAAGATTGTACCAAGGCCATTAAAGCTCTTGGCGATTATCATATTGGAACTATTTTAGATTATAGTGTTGAAGGCAAAGAGGCGGAAGAAGAATTTGATAAAACTGCCAAGGAAACCCTTGATACAGTTAAGCGTGCAGCCAATGATATAAATATTCCTTTTTGTGTATTTAAAGTCACAGGCTTGGCTCGTTTTAGTTTGCTAGAAAAAGTAACTGCAGTTGGACCTCTATCTCCCGCTGAAGAAAGTGAATGGGCCAAGGTAAAAAACAGAGTGCACCTCATTTGTAAGCATGCGGCCGAAGCTGGCGTTCCTATTTTTATGGATGCCGAGGAAAGTTGGATACAAGGCGCCATTGATAATTTGGCGAATGAAATGATGCAGCAATTTAACAGCAAAAAAGCTATTGTTTACAACACGGTACAATTGTATCGCAAAGACAGATTGAACTTTATTAAAATATCGCATGGATTGGCCAAACAACATCAATACCATTTAGGGTTAAAATTAGTGCGTGGCGCTTATATGGAAAAAGAGCGCGAAAGAGCAGCTTTAATGAGCTATCCCGACCCTATTCAAAATTCAAAACAAGACAGCGATAGCGATTACAATGCAGCCCTTGACTACTGTATCGAAAATATAAAAGATATTGCTATTTGCGCGGGCACACACAACGAAAAAAGTTCATTGCATCTGGTGCATTTAATGGAGAAAAATAATATTCCAATGAATGATAAAAGAATATACTTTTCGCAACTGTTAGGCATGAGTGATCATATCTCCTACAACTTAGCTCAAAAAGGCTACAATGTGGCTAAATATGTGCCTTACGGCCCGGTGCGTGATGTGCTTCCTTACCTCATAAGAAGAGCCGAAGAAAACACTTCAGTAAAAGGACAAACCGGACGCGAGTTAAGTTTAATTATCAAAGAAAAACAAAGAAGAAAAAAGACCTATTAGTTTTCAATTATTTTATTGCTTAAACCTTTTTTATGATCAAGTTTGAACGTTTTACATTAGCCAACGGATTAAAAGTTATTTATCATCAGGATAATGCTACACCGCTGGTTTGTATGAATATTTTGTATGATGTGGGTGCACGCGATGAACATCCTGAACACACTGGATTTGCTCATCTTTTTGAGCATTTAATGTTTGGTGGTTCTGTAAATATTCCTAACTATGATGAGCCTTTACAAATGGTAGGTGGTGAAAACAATGCCTTTACCAACAATGATATTACAAACTATTACTTAACCTTACCAGCCGATAATGCAGAAACAGCTTTTTGGCTCGAAAGTGACAGAATGCTGAGCCTTGCTTTTACTCCTAAAAGTTTGGAAGTGCAACGCCAAGTGGTTATTGAAGAGTTTAAACAACGTTATTTAAATCAACCTTACGGTGATGTCTGGTTGTTGCTTAAACCATTAGCCTATAAAGTACATCCTTATCAATGGAACACTATTGGTAAAGAAATTTCACACATCGAAAATGCAACCATGGAAGAAGTAAAAGACTTTTTCAAAAACTTTTATCATCCAGCAAATGCCATCATGGTAGTGGCTGGTAACATTGCCCTGGAGCAAGTTAAATTATGGAGTGAAAAATGGTTTGGACCTATTGCCAAGCAGCATAAAGTACCAAGAAATTTACCTATTGAGCCTCCGCAAAGCGAAGCACGCAAATTGGTAGTGCATAGAGATGTGCCTGCTAATAGCATCTACAAAGCTTGGCATATCTGCAAAAGAAACGATAAAAGCTATCATCATTTTGATTTAATATCTGATATTTTAAGCAATGGCAAATCATCCAGATTATATCTTACTTTAGTAAAAGATAAAAAACTGTTTACAGAAATTAATGCCTATGTAAGTGGAGATATCGATAACGGTTTGTTTATTGTTTCAGGAAAGTTAACAGCTGGAACTCCTGTTGAAGAAGCAGAAAAAGAAATAGACAAAGCTGTATATCAATTTGTACAAGAAAAATTGGAAGAGAATGAATTGCAAAAAGTAAAAAATAAAGTGGAGAGTGTATTGAATTTTTCGAATACCAATGTGCTCAACAAAGCCATGAATCTTGCTTACTACGAGCTTCTTGGTGATGCAGAAATGTTGAACAAAGAAGAAGAAAATTATGCAAGTATCACGGCAGATGATATTCAACAAACTGCTAAAAACTATTTTACAGAAAGCAATGCTGTAACACTTCATTATCTCATGAATGAAGCTAAAGCTTAGTTCAAAAAAACAAAACCAAAATGATGTCAATAAATAGATTACAAGCCCCCGAATATACCGCCAATTTTAGCTTTCCTGCCATTGCACCAGAGCAACATATCTTGGCCAATCAAGTACCATTATTTGTAATTAACGCTGGCTCACAAGCCTTGTGTAAAATTGAACTGGTATTTAATGCAGGTAATTATTTCGAAACCAATGCCCTCATTGCAAATGCCACTAATACGCTCATGCGTGAAGGCACCAGCAACAAATCGGCAGGTGAAATTGCAGAATTACTTGATTATTACGGTGCTTTTTTAGAAACAGCGGTATATAAAGACAAGGCCTCCATAATTTTGTACAGTTTAAACAAGCATCTTCACAAAACACTTCCAGTGATGTTGGATTTGCTGCAGCATGCCATATTTCCTGAAAAAGAATTGTTGTTATACAAAACAAATCAAAAGCAAAAGTTTTTAGTAAATCAACATAAAGTAGATTTTGTGGCACGCAATCACTTTAATGCCATGCTGTTTAAAGATACGCCTTACGATCAATTTATTGAAGAGCGCAATTATGATGATTTGTCGCAGGCGCAGTTGCAAAGCTTTTTCAAGGACAGATATGCAGGCAATGGCATGTATGCGGTAATTGCCGGAAATATCAGTGAAGATGTGCTCAAACAAGTAAAAGAAGCAGTTGGGGAAGTGCATTTAAAACCAGAAATGGAAGCAAAGCCCTACCAAAATAATTTTAATGGCCGTACAGCCTTGTTGATCGAAAAAAAGGATGCCATGCAAAGTGCCATCAGAATTGGACGAAGGCTATTTAATAAAAACCATCCCGATTATTTTGGCATGCAAATATTAAATACCATTTTAGGTGGTTATTTTGGTAGTAGATTAATGAGTAATATCAGAGAAGATAAAGGTTATACTTATGGCATTGGCTCGGGTGTGGCTTCATTATTGCACGATGGTTTTTTTTATATTAGTACCGAAGTTGGTGTTGATGTAACAGCCGCCACTTTAACAGAGATTTATAAAGAAATTGAAATACTGCAACAAAACAAAGTAGGAGATGACGAATTAAATTTAGTGAAAAATTATCTTTTAGGTACTTTTTTAAGGAGTGTTGATGGCCCATTTGCCATGTCCGAAAAATTTACTTCCATTAAAGATTATGGTTTAACTAACGAATTTTATAAGGCATACGTAAACTACATTAAACAGGCAAAAGCAGAAGATTTAACCTTGTTGGCACAAAAATATTTGAGCAAAAACGACCTGAGTGAATTGGTAGTTGGTAAAATATAAACGCTAATTTGCATGTTTTCAAAATTTTATTATTACTTTTGTTAGTTGATATAAGAAAATGAAAAAAATATTTTTATTATTATTTCTTTCTGGGATGCTTCAAATAGCTGCTATTGCGCAGCCTATGATTGCCCCACCTTTGAATACCATTAGAATTATTGATGATACTTCTGTGGAATTGTGCTGGGCAGCGGCTCCTTCACTAAATGGAAATACGTTCAATGAATATCAATTCTATTATGCAAACAACCCTGCAGGACCTTTTGTTTTGGTTCAATCGGTTGTAGCCCAATTGTCTACTTCTGTTACCATCACTAGTTTACCTGTTGTAAATGCAGGTCGTTACTTTTATGCCGTAACAAGGTTTAATTCGAGTCAATTATCCGTTAATTCAGATACCATCCGTTCAATCTTACTCAATGTTTCACAAGGGGCTAATGGACACATGGAACTGGTATGGAATCCTATTCATACGCCAGCTTTTCCAACTACACAAGGTACTTACAGAGTTTACAGAAGAATTTTACCTGCACCAGGTTATACGCAGCTTACCAATAGCTGGTCTGATACTACTTACAGCGATAGCACTATCTGGCATCCTGTATGTAACGAAACTATTTTTTATAAAATTGAATTAGGCGACAACATGGGCTTGTGTAATTCTGTGAGTAATGAAAGAGAGTCATTTTTTACAAATACCATACCCGATCCTCCTGTTTTAAGTGCTATTACTGTTACTGGTTTGCCCCCGCTGCAAGATGTAACATTAACCTGGACCATAAGCCCATCACTTGATGTGCAGGGTTATTACATTTATCAATTAAATGGCGCTGGCAGCCCAGTGCAGGTGGCTGATATCCAAGGCAGATTAAGTATTACAACCACCATTACTAATGCACAAGGTGCTATCCCCAATACAATTTTTGATACCTATAGAATAGCCGCTTATGATAGTTGTGGCAATACAAGTTCGCCCACGCTGTTCCATAATACTATTTTCGCTGAAAGCGAGTTAGATGCTTGCAACGGTGTCATTAACTTAAATTGGAATATGTATAACAACTGGCCTCTGGGTGTTGCAGCTTACGAGGTATATGTAAGTCAAAATGGGAGCCCATTTGCAGTTTTAGCTACCTTAGGTCCTAATGATAGCACTTATGCGCATTTCCCATTGATTCAATCCACCCTTTATGCCTATAAAATTAAAGCTATTGATGTGAGTGGTTTTCTGTTTTCTGAATCAAACATTACCAGTATGATTGCAGATGTGCCTGTGCGTCCTGCATTTTTGTATTTCAAATACGCCACAGTTACTGATAACAGAACAGTTGATTTAATGATTTATCATGATACTTTAGCAGATATTTCTGAATATTGGCTTTACAGATCAGATAATTCAGGTGATACCTTTGATACTATTGCCATATTACCTTTTGAGCCACATGACTCCTTTATCACTTATACAGATACCACTAAATGCTTGACTTTTAAAAAGAGTTATGTATATAGAGCCGTTGCTATTGATAGTTGTGGGCAACCTGTTTACAACTCAAATAATGTAGCCAAAACAATTTTCTTAAAAGCTGCCACCGAGTTAGATATGGAAAATACAATCAGCTGGTCTGACTACGAAAACTGGTATGGCGAGGTACGTTCATATAAAGTATTCAGAGGTTTACAAAGTGTATTTAGCGATATTCCAGCAGCTACCATTCCTTTTGGTGAAAACACCTATACAGATGATATTTCAAATAGAATTTCAAAAGATGGTGAGTATTGTTATTATGTGCAGGCTTATCAGGGTTTAGATACTTTAAATTTCTTTGCAGATAGTAGTCGTTCGAACAAGATATGTATTAAACAACTTAAAACGTTTTACCTGCCTAATGCTTTTCAGCCCGATGGTATCAATAAACTATTTAAGCCAGGTTCAACTTTTTTAAATGCAAACAATTATCGTTTTCAAATTTACAACAAATGGGGAGAGCGTGTTTTTGAAACTATAGAACCAACTACAGGTTGGGATGGAACAATTAATGGACGAGAGGCCAGAATGGATGTATATGTTTATTTCATTACCTACCAAAACGAAAACTTTGAAACGCAGGAATTACGAGGTACAGTGACGCTCATAAGGTAATTGGCTATTCGTTTTAGTAAAATAAACTTCCTTCTTTTACCTTTTGTTTAAGCATCGTACTTGGTCTGTATCTATCATCGCCAAACCAATGATGTAATTCATTAAGCTCATTTAAAATGTTTGACAAGCCTATTTCATCGGCCCATTTTAACAGGCCTTGCTTGTAGTTAACGCCTTTAACCATCGCCAAATCTAGATCATCACGAGTACCAATTTGCAATAATAAGGCTTCTGCTGCTTCGTTAATAAGCATAGCTATAATCCTTAGATATATCTTTTGGAGCAAAGCTTCATCGGTTGTATGTTTTGGCATTTCAGCAGCGCTGTAATCATAATAGCCTTTACCTGTTTTTCGGCCAAATAAGCCGGCTTCAAACAATCTTTTTTGCGTAAGCGAAGGACGATAACGCGCATCATAAAAAAACTGTTGCCAAACGGTTTCTGTAACTCTATAATTCACATCATTCCCAATAAAATCCATCAATTCAAAAGGGCCCATTTTAAAACCACCTAAAGTTTTCATGGCATGGTCAATAGTAGCAAAATCGGCTATCCCCTCTTCATACATTTTAATGGCTTCGCCATAATAAGGACGCGCCAAGCGGTTTACAATAAAACCAGGCGTATCTTTAGCTTTTACAGTTACTTTTCCCCACGATTTGATGATGGCTAAACTCTCATCAAATACTTTTTGAGAGGTAGTTAAAGCCGGAATTATTTCCACCAAAGGCATCAACACCGCTGGGTTAAAGAAATGTATACCAATCACTCTTTCTTTATTTTTACAGGCAGCAGCAATAGAGGCAATGGAAAGTGATGAAGTGTTGCTGGCCAAAATGCAATCGGCACGCACCAATTGTTCGAGCGCAGTAAATACTTTTTGTTTCACATTTAAATCCTCTACAATGGCTTCAATAATCATATTACAGCCACTTAAATCATCAATATGTTGATGGCTGGTAATATTGGATAGAATAGCAATTTGTTCATCAGTATTAAGTTTCCCTTTTTCTACCAATTTAGCAAGCGAATTTTTAATACTATCAATGGCTTTTTCAAGCATGGTACTGTTTGTATCATGTAACAGTACTTTGCAACCGTTACTGGCAGCCACTTGCGCAATACCAGCGCCCATAGCGCCTGTGCCAATTATTCCTATAACTAATGTCATATGTTTGTTTTATAAAGGCAAAAGTGCAAAATATATGAATGTTGAAAGAAAATAATTTAGTTGAAGTATATTAAGAATGAGATTAAATCCTTTTGCAGATTAGAATCCTTAATTACATTATTCATTTTAAACATCTTTCTTAAAATATTTTTTAATTAGTTTTATAAAATCTTTATCATATTCAATATACCATAGGTTTTCGTGTATATGATCATTCCAGTATTCTTGTTCTATCACCAATGTGCCCCAATAGTTGGAGTTTCCAACCATCTTTTCGTAAATAATTGTAGTATTTAAGTCGAACCATTTATCTAATTTTGCATAGTACAATTGGTCACCATTGATGATAAAAACTGGCTTTTTCAAAATCACTTTATGAAGTAAATTCACTAAATAATAGCCAAACATTATTGTGCTAATGATGAATAAACCAATTTGATCAAATTTATCTGAATCATTAGCTAAATATACATTTCCGGAAACCATAATAATAAGAAATACCAAACTTATTTTTGTTGTTTGAGGACTGTAATAAAATTTTTTACCGGGGTAGTCAATAAGCTTTTTATTCAGCAGCAATGAGTGCCTGAATTTTTTTAAAATAATTTTGTCTAAATCAAAATAGACATTCATCATTGCTTTTTTCGACTATGGGAATTATAAAGATATAAAAAAGCGCATCAATTATATGATATTTTAAAATCATATTCGAATTAAACTAAAAAAACATTTCTCTTAACTTTGCGTTGCATTATACACAATACAATATATGAAACTTACACTTGCCTTTTCTCCTTGCCCTAACGACACCTTTATTTTTGATGCTTTGGTACATCAGCGCATCGATACTTTGGGCTACGAGTTTGAGGTGGTATTGGCAGATGTAGAACAGTTGAATCAGTTAGGTTTTAAGCAAGCAATGGATATTACTAAATTAAGTTTCCATGCGCTAGCGCATATTACACACAATTATCAGTTACTAAACGCAGGAAGTGCGCTAGGCAAGGGCTGTGGTCCTTTATTAGTAACAACGCAAAACAATCAGGACAAACCTGTAAATAGTTTAAAAACAGCCATTCCAGGCAAATACACTACTGCTAACTTTTTATTGGGCCTAGCCTATCCCGATTTAACAAACAAAGAAGAGCGTATTTTTTTTGATATTGAAGATGCCTTGCTTTCAGGTGAGTTTGATGCCGGTTTAATTATTCACGAAAATAGATTTACGTATCAGGCAAAAGGATTAAAACTCATAAAAGATTTAGGCGCTTTTTGGGAAGAATTTTCTGGTGCAGCTATTCCTTTAGGAGCCATTGCTATTAAAAGAAATTTGGATGATAAAGTAAAAAAGGATATTGATGGCTTGATAAAAAAAAGCGTAGCATTTGCTTTCGCGCATCCTGAGCTATCGATGCCTTATACGCGCCAGCATGCGCAAAACATGGATGAAAATGTAATGGAACAACACATTGCATTGTATGTAAACAAATACAGTGTTGATTTAGGAGAAGAAGGCAAACGCGCGGTTCGCCTTCTTCTTGATACAGCCAGTAAAAAGCAGTTAATTCCTGCAATAACTGAACCGTTAATCGTTTAATTAAAATGGCAAATCGTCTGGCTCGCTAGGTGTAAGCGCTTCAGTAATTACTGGAGGCTGTCCAACCTGAGGACCATTATTTGCTTGTTTATTGCCCTCAATTTTCCAGGCTTCTAAAGAGTTGAAATATTTTAATTCGCCTTGTGGACTGGTCCATTCGCGGCCTCTTAAATTAAAATGCACTTTAATTTCGTCACCAACATTTACGTTTTCAATTAACGAACAACGGTCTTGAGTAAGTTGAAACGAAAGCATTTGAGGATATTGTGAACTGTTTTCTGTAATCACAAACTCGCGTTTGCGAAACTTGTCCGACACTTGCTGTTCGGCCTGTTTTGATTTTAGGGTACCTGTAATTTGAAACATGATATATAGTATTAAATAGTTTCTGATAATAGTATTTTCCAAGCCGTGTGGCTATCATTTTTGTTAAGGAAATACTTGGCTGCTTGGTGGCGCGCATTTTCGCCATTTTGCTTCAACTTAAATTCCTGACTTACCAAAATAAATTCTGGTGATTGTATGTAGCTCGAAATATCCTCTTCTGGAGGCATTTGCTCAACATTGCCCAATTTTCCGAGGTCGTTACCACTCAAAATGTGGCTATTTCTAATAGTTGTTGGAATAGCATCAACACCAATTCCGAGTGTGGATAAAGGTTTAGGCACTTCAAAAAGTGCATTGCCTGAGTTTCTGCTGTACCAATCACCTCCTAAGCGCGCAACCAAATCAATTTTATGTTGGTCGATGCGACCTAGTTCATCTAAAATGCTTTCTTGAATATGCACTAAAAGAATTTCACAAACAATTAAATTGCCTGCACCCCCTTGATTTCCTAAAGCAATAACTTCATTAACCTTACACTCTAGCTGTACCGGACTTTCTTTAACCCTAAATGGTTTTACTAATTCTGAAGCAATTGGTGTTAAACCAGATTTTTCAAATTCACTAACACCATAAGGGTATTCGGTACTTGATAATGACATCTGCTGCACCATATCGTAATTTACCGCATTTAAAACAACTTGTGGGGTATGTTTTACATTGTCTAAGGTGTGTTTGGTTGTATTGTCGCGCACCCTTCTTGCTGGTGAAAATATGGCAATAGGTGGATTGCTGCTAAACACATTGTAAAAGCTAAACGGACTTAAGTTAGGAGTTCCATCTTTGTTGATGGTACTCGCAAATGCAATAGGACGCGGTGCTACAGCCGATAATAAATAGGCATGTAGTTTACCAGTAGCGATATCTTTTGGGTTTAGGGTAAGCATATTTTATTGACACAAAAATAGCAAAAAAATATTGATTTTTGCTTAGCCAAGCATCCAATTAATGTCTTTTTTTTGACAAGACAATATAAAAAATGGCGTTTATAGTGCTGTTTAGAATTATTTATTGCGGTTTAACGATTTGTGAATAGTTTTACACGCTTTTTAACAATTGCTTTCATGCGTTTGATTTACAATCTTTTTATTCAAGTTTACACTCAAATCATTGCGCTTTACGCTGCTTTTAATGATAAGGCAAACTTGTGGATCAATGGTCGTAAAGATTGGAAGAAAAAGTTGCAAGAAATTGATTTTAAAGGTCACCCTGTTTATTGGTTTCATTGTGCTAGTTTAGGAGAATTTGAACAAGGCAGACCTTTAATTGAAGAAATAAAATCACAAGGGAATTGTAAAATATTACTTACTTTTTTTTCGCCAAGTGGCTATGAATTGCGTAAGAATTATAAAAATGCTGATTGGGTATTGTATTTGCCTGCTGACACGATTTCAAATGCGCATTTTTTTGTAAAAACTGTTCAGCCCAAAGCAGTATTTTTTATTAAATATGAGTTTTGGTTCAATTACCTGAATGAGTTAAAAGCCAATGATACTCCAGTTTTTTTAATTTCAGGTATTTTCAGAAAGGATCAGCACTTTTTTAAATGGTATGGTTCATGGACAAGAGCGCAACTAAAAGCCTTTAGCTATTTTTTTGTGCAGAACCAAAGCAGTTTAGAACTCTTACAGCAATTAGGTTTCACCAATGTCCTTATAGCAGGTGATACCCGTTTTGACAGAGTATTGCAGGTGATGCAAAACAACAAAAGATTTGAAGCCATTGATGCCTTTGTTCAACATCAATTGATTATAGTTGCTGGGAGCACTTATGTTGATGATGAAAAATTATTGCAAGGCAGTTTTAATAAGTTGGTGGCGAAAGGAATTAATTTTAAAATAATTCTGGCTCCTCACGTTGTTTCCCCTCATAGAATTGATGAAATAGAAGCCTTATTTAGCAAAGAAACTTGCCTAAGATTATCTCAATTAAAAACCGAATCATTAGAAAAAAAAGTGTTGATTGTTGATAATATTGGGATGCTTTCGGCTTTGTACAGTTATGCTCACATTGCATATATTGGGGGAGGTTTAGGCAAAGGAATACACAATACGTTAGAAGCAGCAGTATATAGCATCCCATTGCTTTTTGGAAACAAGTATCATAAATTTGATGAAGCTAAAGCTTTAGTGGAAATTGGCGCTGCGTTTGTGGTGAACAGCGAAGAACAGTTGACAAATCAAGTAATACGATTGTTTTTAGATGACACAGTAAGAAGAAATATTGGGCGCAAAAGCAGCGATTATGTTCATGAGCAAAAAGGGGCTTTGCAAAAAATTATGAGTGAATTAAAAGATAAAAAAATACTGCTATAAAAAGCGGCTCGATTTTTGAAAATGCCAAAGCAAAACAAATTAAAACTATGAATACCATTTCATCTCAAAACAGATTATTTCAATTCGCACTTATTTTAATGATAGCTTTTTTAGCATCTTGTGCGCCTGAAACTGCCGAAGAAGTAGTAGCAGATTATACAGGCACTTGGACGTGTACCGAAACTACAAGCAGTCCTGCAGGAACTTCAAATTTTTCGGTAAAACTTAAAAAAGTGGGTGCAAGCACAACAGAGTATAAAATTGAAAACTTCTACAATTTAGGCTTTAATAATGAGGCTGCTGTTAGTATAGGTGCCAGTTCAATCACCATTTCATCACAAACTATTGGAAGCGGCAATGCAGCTTATACAGCCAGTGGAAGTGGCACAGTGAATTCTGCCACAAAGCTTACCATGAGTTATAATATGAATGATGGAAGCGGTGTTATTGATAATTGCAGCGCCACTTTTGCTAAACAATAATTACAAGCAACCCGTTCTTCCACCGTCAACTGGCACATTAATTCCATTGATGTAAGCTGCTGCAGGACTTGCCAAAAAAGCAACAGCTGCGGCAATCTCTTCTGGAGCAGCAAATCTTCCGGCAGGAATTTCATCCAACATTTCTTGAGAAATTTTGTCTACAGTTTCATTCATTTTTAATGATTTATTGCTGATGATGCCTTGCAATCGGGCTGTGGATGTGGCTCCAGGCAGTATATTGTTTACAGTGATGCCGTAGGATGCCACTTCTGATGAAAGTGTTTTTGCCCAATTGGCTACCGCTGCTCTAATGGTATTAGAAACACCTAATCCTTTGAGTGGCTGCTTTACAGAAGTAGAAATAATATTGATGATACGCCCAAATTTTTCTTGCTTCATAAAAGGTAAAACAGCCTCCGCTAAAATATGATTACAGATCAAATGATTATTGAATGCCGAAAGAAACTCACTTGTTTTGGCATCAGAAATTTTACCAGCAGGTGGACCACCAGTATTATTAACTAATATGTGTGCAGCACCGTTTACTGAAATGTATTTTTCTAGTATATTTTTGAGTTGATCAGGTGCTGAAAAATCTGCTACAATAAAATCATTCTTTTGTTGATTAATAGCATTTATTTCCTCTAATGAGATTTTTAATGACGCCTCATTTCTGGCAATTAATACAATTTTTGCCCCTAGCAATGCCAACTCAATAGCAGCTGCTTTTCCAATCCCTTGTGTGCTTCCGCATACAAATGCGGTTTTATTTGTTAAGTCTAAATTCATGAAGCGAAAGTAATTTATTATAAGATGTTTTAAAATATTATTTTTTGTATTTTGGTCAAAAAAAAAAATAGCATGAAAAGAATATTTACTTTTTTAGCGATGACATGTTTGCTTTATACAAGCCATGCACAAGTGCAATTCACGCAAAAATGCGGTTCAGATAAGGTGATGCAAAAAATGGAAGAAGTACATCCAGGCTTTGAACAAGGCACTAAAAATTTGTTTACGGAGTTTTATAATAGTAATGATAGCAGAGCAATTTCAGATACTTTTTTGTATGTAAGGGTTGTGGTGCATATTGTTTATAACACACCAGAAGAAAATTTGCCTGACTCAGTAATTTTAAATCAAATAGGCATATTAAATAACGATTATGGCAGAATGAATGCCGATACCATTAATATGCGTCCTGTATTTGCGCCAGTTGCTGGTGTTGATAGTCGAATCAGATTTTTACTGGCAGATACCGATCCGCAAGGCAACCCAACAAATGGCATTACAAGAACCACAACATCAAGAACAACTTTTTTTAGCATTTTAGGTGGTGGATTATCAGAGGACGTAAAGTCTACCGCAAATGGAGGTATTGACCCTTGGGATCAAACCAGGTATTTGAATATTTGGGTATGTGATATGAGCATTCCATTTTTAGGTCCTGCGATACTTGGATACGCTGTTCCGCCAAGTGGTTTACCAAATTGGGATCCAGGATCCACCGATGGAATTAGTGATGGTATTGTGATTCAATACCAAGTTTTTGGTTCAAATAATCCCAATCCATTGACTGCAGGAGGAAACACTTATGTAATTAAAGGCCGCACCCCGGTGCATGAAGTAGGGCACTATTTAGGATTAAGACATATTTGGGGTGATGCCACCAACTGTGCTGGTAATGATGGAATAGTTGATACACCGCAAGCCAATGATGCTTCTGCACAAGATTGTGATACAACAAAAAACACTTGTAGCGATAATATTGCAGGAATAGATTTGCCCGATATGATTGAAAATTATATGGATTACAGTGCCGAAGATTGCCAGAATAGTTTTACAAAAAACCAAGTGGAGTTTGTACGCTGGGTAATTCGAAATTACAGAACAGATATTGCCACAATATCTTTCACCGACATCAATGATTTAAAAGCAGAAGATTTACTTGTATTGGCGCCAAATCCTTCAAATGAATATGTTAATATTTTAACCAAAAGTGGAGCTAAAATTTTAAATGTAAATTTATACAATACTTCGGGTCAAAAGGTATTAAGTGATTCTTTTAATGATCGTAAAACAAGCATTAACACGCGCAATTTATCAGAAGGAATTTATTTTGTAGAGATTGTTACAAATACAAAAATTCAAAGAACTAAGCTGTTGGTAAAGCACTGATTTAATTTCTTTAATTACTGAATTATTTCTCTTTCAATGCATGCTTTTCTAGTTAAAAATAGGACCGAGATTTAAATGCAGTTTTTAAACCCATTTTTATCCTGACATACAACTTTATGAGACTTTGTGGTAATAAGTCAACAATTTTTTAACGCCCTGGCGTTATAGCTGTTGTATGCAAAAAATATTTTTCTTTTTATTTTGCTTTGTTTTTATCATTCTTTCAACAGTGAATGCTCAAAATCTGGTGCCCGATGGAAGTTTTGAAATAACGCGCAGGTTGCCAAAAAGAAAAGACAATTCAGTTTCATGTACCCAATATTGGCAATGTCCTATGGATTTTGGCGCGGGAGATTATTATCATAAAGATTGGAAAGGCCATGGCCGCGCACCTGGTAATATTTTTGGAAGACAAAAACCTCGTTCGGGAAATGCTTATGGAGGTATGTGCATAAGAAAAAACTTTATGGAATATGTTGAAACAAAATTGAATGATACCTTAGAAAAAGATCAAACGTATTTGGTAGAATTTTACGTAAGTCGAGCAGAGCGCTCTATTGGAAGTGTAAGAGAATTTGGTGTTTTGTTCACAGATAAAATTAGCATGGGTATTACTGGTATTGGGATACCGAGAGTGCCAAGTGTAGAGATGATTAAAAGACATGGCTTCAGAAAAAAAGGGAAATGGATGAAATTTTCTGCATTATATACTGCAAAAGGTGGCGAAACTGTTGTGATATTGGGACATTTTAATCACCCTAAAGTTAAACGTTTTAAAGGTTGGGCTCATTATTATGTTGATGATGTAAGTGTGACTCTTGTAAAAACTGAAAAGGACTTACCTGAAATTGTGGAAGAGAAAAAAAATCAAAAAGTAGATGAAGTATTTCCCAAATATAATGAGTCAATTACCTTACAAAATATTTTTTTTAACCCTAATGAAAGTGAGTTATTGCCTATCTCTTTTTTAGAACTCGATCAACTTGTGTCTTTACTTAATCAGGTGTCAGAAACTAAAATTGAAATTAGTGGTCATACTGATAATACTGGTGATGAGCAGCATAATAAAGTATTATCAGAACTAAGAGCTAAAGCAGTTGCCGATTATTTAATTGCGAATAATATAGCAAGTAATCGCATAGTTTACAAAGGATATGGAAGTGCAAAACCCTTGGCAAGTAATAGTAATGAAGCAGGTAAAAAACAAAATAGACGAGTAGATTTTTTACTGCTCGATATCAAATAAATAAATGTTAGGTATTATTGCACTAGCCCAACCATGGGCCTATCCAGCACTTCATATTACCTCCAATTACAGATTATATTTTACCATAAGTTCATAATTTATGGAATTATAAATTCTACATCATTAATTCTTTATTGCATTAAAGATGTTATACTCAAATCGTACTAAAAAACCTGTATAAGCATTTCTTGTTGCATTTCCTTTAATTTGATAACGATAGCCCAGATCAATGCGCATGTAGCTTTTTAAAATTAATTGCAGTGCAGGAAATACGTCATAAATATTGGAATTGTAGGCCGATAAATTGTTTCTTCCATGCAATTCTACATACAGATTTAAATTGGGCTGATTATAATTTTTGTAATGAAAAGGCAGTAACAAATAGCCTGCAGATAGGGTATAATTTAAACCATGTACTGCCACAAAATCGGGCTTTTGAAAGCCAATATTATCAAGCACCAAAACATGCCCAGCGGTTAGTGATAAAGCCAATTTATGTAATAATTGGGTGGCTACCAAACCAGTATTGATACCCGAATTATCACCTTCTAAATTCACTTCTCTAAAATAGACAGGATGATCAATCACAGCAACTCTAGAAAATGCAGCCATTCTGAAATGCCTATGCAAATCATCCTTCGAATAAAATCTATATTTTACATAAGCATTAAAGCCTTCTAACTGCATGGCCGACTGGTAATAATTTGCAATAAAAGTACTTAAGCGCACATTAAATTTTTTGTTCAAACCAATGGCCACTTCCGGTACAATTCTATGCATCATAATATCATCGTTTTTTCCAGAAATGGGATGACGATGACCATTCATAAATTTATCAGTGATGCGAAAAGAAAGTGCCTTAGCGGGCATATTACTTGCCGGCTCCGAGATGATAAATAATTCCTGAGCTACACATTGTTGAACTATAAGTAGTGCTACAAAAGTTAGAAGTAGTTTTGAAATTTTATTCGGCCACCACATAATACATTTTTTTATTGATCAGTAATGGGATGTCTTTTGAATTGCTGGATAAAACCATATTACTCTTTATTTTACGATATTTTTTTAGCTCTTTGGAAGTTAAAAATCCTTCATCGATAAACTTATAAATTTGAGTTTCCTTTTTATCATTAAAATTATCAATAAACAAAACAGCATTTTCTAAAAATAGCAAAGGAGCACTAATGCGATAGGCGCTATAAGTATTGTAATATACCTTTAATTCGGCCACAAAAAAACCAGCATCTTCTACTTTCTTTTTAATGAGTCCAAAATCAATTTCGGACTGTGACTTAAAATAAATATGAAATGTATTTAACTCTAAATCGGGAACAATACTATCTATAAAGTTGATACTTTGCAATTGCTTTTGTGTTGCCAGATTGCACATCGAGCAAGTTAATCCGCTGGCTTTTAACTCGGCTTTTGTAAATTGTGCATAGCCCATTTTACTGCAAAGCAGCAGTACAAATAATATATTTTTCATTCTTTTGTTTGTTTAAATAACAAGGCAAGCGTTGGCAACTTTTAGCTGCAACGCTTCCCTTATTTGTTAGGAAAAATTATTTTCTGTCGTATTTACAGCAAGTGTGTAATTTTTCGTAAGCTGCATCACTTCCTTTGCAACCATCATTGTCGTATCCAGCATTGCATATAGCGGTCTGAATGGTTTTTAAATTGGTTTTTTTTGCGTCAAAACTTACTGTAAGTTCTTTAGAATTCACATCCCAAGAAGCCTTTTTTACTCCGTCAATTTTTAACGATTTTTCGATGGTTTTCTTGCACATTCCGCAATTGCCCCAAACTTTAAACTTTTCGGTTTGACCGCCTCCAGCAAAGGTGTTGGTAGTAAATATTGTAGTAAATAATATAGTGATGATCAAAAAGATATTTTTCATTGTATAAATTGTTATGGCTAACTATATATATAGCAAGCCTTGTTAAAGAAAATTAATTAATTTAAATCGATAAATTAATTAAATATCAAATTCTAAACACAGAATTTACAATGAGTTTACTTGCTTTTGCAAATAAATAAGGAGGTGGTGCATGTGTATTAAATACAAACTTTTTATCACTAAAATACTCCGTATTAAAAAGCGCTATTCCACTAAAAAGACGAATAAATTTGAATGAAAATATTTCCGATGCCTTAACAAAGTTTCCATCCTGATGTGCATCCACTTTATAAAAATGTAACACATCTTTACAGCAATCAGTATCCATTGCCTCATCGCCACAGCCACAACGCTCATTATCATGCAAGGCAAAATAACTCACAAAAGAAAGGGTTTCACCACAAAAATGAGCATGAATATATACTCCGGAAGCACACAGGAAGTATAAAGCAGATAAAAGAATGAGGGTGATTTTTTTCATGCTGATACAAAGTTAAGCAATACAATCTTTGAAAATGTTATTTAGGATTAAAAAATTGTTAATCAAGTATATAATCAAATAAAATTAAATTAAGTTGGTTCTATTTCCATTAATTAATTATCTTTAACTTGTAAATTATAAAGTAAAAATAAATCCTTTATTTATCACATGAAATTTTCTACCTTTTTTATTTGTTTAATGTTTATAGCAATTATCAATCCAGTTGCTGCACAAAATTTTATACATCCGCAACCCAATCAGGCATTAACATTCAAAGAAATGCAGTTGCAATTTAATGATTGGAAAAACAACAGAGATATTTCGCAAGAAAAGGGTTGGAAATATTTTAAACGATGGGAAATGGAAACGCAATTACATACCAATACCAATGGCGAACCTATCCAACCAGAAATATTTATTGATGAAGTTACACGTTTAGCCAGCGAAAAAGAAATCCTTAAAGCTACAAATGGCGACAGGAGTTTAACATGGTTGCCTGCTGGCCCAAACGTTTTACCCAACAATTTAACTGGCTACATGGAAAATGGCATTGGCAGGATTAATTGTATTTCTTTTGATCCAAACTCGCCATCCACCTATTATGTTGGTGTGGCTCAAGGAGGATTATGGAAAACCACCAACAACGGAACAAGTTGGCTGCCCCTTACAGATGATTTGCCAATCACCCGGATCAGTGATATTGCAATAGATCCAAATAATACCAATACTATGTATATTTCAGTTTGCGATTTCGAATATATTGGAATTAGCTTACAATTGAACGGAAGAAAAAGAAATACGCATTATGGATTAGGTGTTTATAAAACCACTAATGGCGGTCAAACATGGACGCCCACAGGCTTAAGCTTTCAACTCACGAATGGCGATGCCTCACTTATCAGAAAAACAATTGTAAACCAAAACAACAGTAATAAATTGGTAGCCTGCGGCACCAGTGGTATCTACACCAGTAACGATGCAGGCAACACGTGGACAAAAACTTTAGATTCTTTATTTTGGGATTTAACGCAAGATCCTTCAAACCCAAATGTGTTGTATGCCGCTTCTGGCTGGGTTTCTACTTCCAATCAGGGCAATGCTGCGATTTACAAATCAACTGATTTTGGAGCAAGCTGGACCATGCTTAATACAGGCATTCCACCTACAGGTGAAGTGCAGCGTATTAGAATTGAAGTTGCGCCATCCAATCCAAATTATGTTTATGCCATTGCTGTAGATATTGCATCGGGCTATTATGGTATGTACAAATCTACCAATGCCGGTAATACATGGCAATTTACGCCAGCTGCGCTAAACATTTTAGGCTATGATGATGGTTTTGATGTTGGCGGGCAAGGTGCTTATGATCTGGCATTTGCCGTTAATCCAAATGATGAAAATAATTTAATTGTTGGAGGTATCAATGTTTGGGGCTCTGCTGATGGTGGACAAAACTTTGATCCTGCAAGCCATTGGACCTTATTTTACGGCCCAACTTTGCATGGTGATATTCATTTTATTAAATACCAACCGTTAACAGGAAATGTGTTTATTTGCAGTGATGGTGGCATCTATCGCACCTCCGTGGTATCAACACAAACATGGATTGATGCTTCCAACGGAAGTCCATGGTCAACGCTTTGGACAGGCTTAAATGATGGCATGCAAGTAACTTCCTTTTATCGCATTTCATCCAGTAAAAATACTTCAGGAAAGATAATGGCAGGCGCCCAAGACAACGCTACGTTTTTTTATGATGGAGCTTCTTGGAACACCACCAATGGAGGCGATGGCATGGATAATATTTTTGATCCAAGTGATGATAATGTGCACATAGCATCAAGCCAATACGGTAATTTTTCAAAATCATACGACAATGGAAATACCTATAATGGAATTTTTGCCAATGCAAACAATGAAGTTGCCGAATGGACAACACCAATTATTGCTGATTACAATCAACCAGGCACCATGTATATTGGTTATGCTAATGTAATGAAAAGTACTGACAACGGTGATTCTTGGACTCCCATTTCAAATTTTCCGTTCAATGGAATTGCTTATAATGAAATATCAGCGCTTGCAGTTGCTAACACCAATAGCAATGTTATTTATGCAGCAAAAAGAGTGCGTTATGAATACAGTATCAATGGTTCAATGTATACTACAAATGATGGTGGAAACACATGGAATGATGTAACTGCCGGCTTACCCGATTCTTTATATTTTACTTCTGTAGAAGTAAATGCCACAAATTCAAATACTGCCTATGTAACTATGGCTGGATTTAGCACAGGCAATAAGGTTTTTAAAACTACCAATGGCGGAGCAACTTGGCAAAATATTACCTATAATTTACCGAATTTACCTGTAAATTGTATTAAAAGTTTGCCTAATGGTAATAGCCTTATTGCCGCTTGCGATGTTGGTGTTTATCAATTAGACGAAACACAGAATACCTGGGTTAATATCAGCGTGGATTTACCCAATGTAATTGTTAGTGATATTGAAATTAACGAAGCAGCCAATAAAATATATCTGTCAACTTTTGGCAGAGGCATTTGGCAGGCAGATTTATCAGTGGTTTCAAAAGTAAAAAACACTACTGACAACAATATTAATTTAACTCTTTTTCCAAGCATTAATGATGGTAATTTTATCATTACTTATCCTGATTTTAAAAATGTAATTAATGCTGAAGTATTTGATATTACTGGAAGAATTGTAGCGCAAGTTAAACTAGATGCCACTACCAGTAAAATAAGCCTAAATGCTGCACCTGGTAAGTACTTCATAAAAATGCAAGGCGCAAAAGAAACGCAGGTAAAAAGTTTTATCATACAAAAATAAAGGAGTAAAGATTGGAAAACATCATGTCTTTAATAGTCATTGGGGACTCTCCTATTCATGATAATCAGGAAGAATGAACAAGGCTTGCTTCATCTTTATTGTGATAAAAATTATAAATTATAAGGCGAGCATTCAACACTCAAATAATAAAACCGGCTATTTTATTGGTTTTCTTTGCTTTTAAAGTGCTCGTAAACCAATTGTGCTTTGCTTTTACCTGCCACAGATTCAATTTCTTGCAGGCTACTTTGTGCAATTTTTTTAACTGATTTAAAGTGAGTCAGTAATTTATTAGCCGTTGTTTCACTAATTCCTTTGATGCTGGTTAATTCGGTTTTAATGGTTCCTTTTGAACGCTTATTGCGGTGATGCGTAATTCCAAAACGGTGTGCTTCATCTCTGATGTGTTGCAACACTTTTAATGTTTCACCTTTTTTATCAAGATACAAAGGCAAAGTATCGCCTGGATAATAAATTTCTTCTAACTTTTTTGCAATACCAACAATGGCAACTTTCCCACGTAATTCAAGTTTCTCGAGGCTTTCTAAGGCAGAACTCAACTGGCCTTTACCTCCATCAATCACAATTAAATCGGGAAGAGGTTGCTGTTCTTCTAATAGTCTTTTGTAGCGTCTAAAAATAATTTCCTCCATAGAGGCAAAGTCATTAGGACCTTCTACGGTTTTGATGTTAAAGTGACGATAATCTTTTTTACTAGGCTTTAGATTTTTAAAAACAGTCATAGCTGCCACCGGATAGGCTCCTTGAATATTACTATTATCAAAACACTCGATATGCCTTGGCTCAGTGCTTAACCTTAAATCCTTCATCATCTGTGCAAGCATCCGTTTTGTATGCCTTTCGGGATCAACTAAATCGTTTTGCTTTTGCTTGTCACGTTTATAGAATTCTACATTGCGTAAACTTAAATCGAGTAACTTTTTTTTATCGCCTCGTTGCGGTACAATAAATTGAATTCCTTCGGCATTAATCTCTAATTCAAACGGCACTATCACTTCATCGGAATCGCTCCCAAAGCGACCTCTTAATTCAGCAAATCCTAGTAATAAAAGCTCTTCATCAGTTTCATTTAATTTCTTTTTTAACTCAATCGTATGGCCTTGCACCACTGATCCATTGATTACTTTTAAATAATTGATATAGGCAAAATCATTATCAGAAAGAATAGAAACCACATCCACATTATTGATAGAAGTGCTAACAATGGCAGACTTACTCTGGTAATTTTCTAAGGAGTCAATTTTCAATTTTATCTGATGCGCTTTTTCATATTCAAATTGCTCTGCATGCTGCTGCATTCTGGCTTTTAGCTGCTTTATAATTCCAAAAATATTTCCTTTTACAATTTGCTTAATTTCAGAAATATTTTTATCGTATTCCTCTTTATTTTGTTTTGCTTCGCATGGTGCTTTACAGTTACCAATATGATATTCGAGACAAACTTTGAATTTATTAGCATTGATATTTTTCTCTGAAAGATTATAATTACAATTTCGAAGTTGATAGTTTTCTTTTATCAAATCGAGCATAGTATACATCATTTTAATTGATGCAAAAGGACCAAAATAATTAGAGCCATCTTTTACTATTTGCCGCGTAGGAAAAACACGTGGAAAATCTTCATTTTTAATTACAATACAAGGATAAGTTTTACCATCCTTAAGCATTACATTGTACTTTGGCTGGTACTTTTTTATTAAATTATTTTCAAGTAATAAGGCATCGAGTTCAGTTTCAACAATAATAATTTTAATATCAACAATGTTCCTCACCAACGCCATGGTTTTGCGGTCGAGCTGGTTATCGCGATTAAAATAAGAAGATACGCGTTTTTTTAAAACCTTAGCTTTACCTACATAAATAATAGTACCTTCTTCATCAAAATACTGATAGATACCAGGCTTTTCAGGAAGGTTTTTTATAATCCCGGAAAGGTATTCATCTTTATGCATTTACATTAAAATATTTATGCTTCAGCTGGCGGTTTTGGTGGTCTATTATTGTTATTTCTGTTGCGATTATTGTTGTTGCGATTTGGCCTTTTTTGCTGATCATTTGCAGCTTTTACTTCATTTGAACCCTCTTTTGCAGGTACATTTGCTGGTTTAGGTTTATTTTGTTGTATCACAGGTCGCTCTTGAGCAATCACTTGATTAGGATTTGCATTTGGTGTTGCGCCTAAAGGTTTCTTTTTCTTTTTCTTCTTTTTCTTTTTCGCATTGTCAAAACGGGTTAAGCTGTCTTGCCCCACCACATTCTCAAAATCGGGAAGTTTAACTTTTGGTGTTTCCTTTTTAATACTAATATCATCTGGCTTTTCACCCTCTTTGTTAAGCGCAATAATTTCATTGACTCTTTCAATACTAAGTGGGATAAAATTGCCTGGGTCATCAAAATAAGAAAACCACATTATTCGTTTAAAAATATCTGTTTTTTGATGAAATGCTCTGCCTTTAGTGGTTTCTAATTTAGTGTTAGCATCAGGAATGTCTTTAATAGCATCTAAATAACTATCTAATTCGTAATTTAAACAGCATTTAAGTTTACCACATTGTCCTGCCAGTTTTAATGGATTTAAGGAGAGTTGTTGATATCTTGCTGCACTTGTAGAAACACTTCTAAAATCGGTAAGCCAAGTAGAGCAACATAATTCGCGGCCACAAGAGCCTATACCACCTAAACGACTTGCTTCTTGACGTGCACCAATTTGCTTCATTTCAACGCGTACTTTAAACTCATCAGCCATAATTTTGATCAGTTCTCTAAAGTCTACTCTTTCATCGGCCGTGTAATAAAAAATGGCTTTTGTTTTATCGCCTTGGTATTCCACATCGCTAATTTTCATTTGCAATTTTAATTTGAGCGCCAGTGTACGAGCTTTGTACATGGTAGGCACTTCAAGGTCTTTTGCAGCTTGCCACTTATCTATATCTGTTTGTTTTGCTTTGCGATATACTTTTTTTATTTCGGGATGATTGGTAGGAATATTTTTCTTTTTCATTTGCATGCGCACCAATTCGCCTGATAGTGAAACCACGCCAATATCATGCCCTGGCGAAGCTTCAGTGGCGACTATATCGCCCTGAAAAAGATCGCCTTCTGTTTCGTTGGAATAAAAATCTTTTCTTCCGTTTTTAAACCTTATTTCAACCAGGTTAAAAGGTTTAACACCCGAGGGTGACTCCATATTGGCAAGCCAATCAAAAACATTTAATTTGCCACAACCTCCTGTGCCGCATGAACCATTGCTTTTACATCCTCCCGGGCCTTTATTAGTGCTACAACTAGTACAACTCATTTATATATATATATGTTAAGGAAAAAAGAAAATAAAAAGTTAAGCTTTAGGCTACACTTTTTAGTTCAACTTTCCTGTTAAGTAATGCGCTTACCCTAAAAGATAAATTTAGGAAAAGCATTTTGGCATTGGCATTTCTTTCCAATGCATAATAAGCCTTATCAAAGGCCATCAATAAATCATCGCAATTATTAGCGTTTACAAACTGAGAAAACTTTTTCAAAAGCTCTTTATCCGTTTGTGATAACTTTACCAACTCTGGTAAGTTTAAATTGAGCATCAATGTTTGACGTGTTAATTGTACCGCGTGGGATAAAAAATTCTTTTGATTTTCGCGACCTACACCTGCCATTTTATCTACCCAAACCAGTAGTTTTGGCATATTAATTTTAAAACAAATGCGCATCCATTCTAAAAAATCATCAATATCCTTTTTAAGCAATTCTGCTTCTTGTGATAATTTTAATGCTAAATTAAGATTTCCTTCAGCGAGCGCGGCAATTTGAATAGCTTTTTGTTTTTCAACAGCTTGCTCTTCTGTTAAAAATCTTTCCACTTCTGCATCAGTAAGCGGTTTAAAACGCAAAGCTTGTGTTCTTGATTGAATAGTTGCCATTAACTGTTCACGAGACTCGGCCACCAATAAAAATACTGTTTTCTCTGGTGGTTCTTCCAAAATCTTGAGTAATTTATTTGCCGTATAATGATTCAAACACTCAGGCATCCAAATCATCATTATTTTGTATTCACTCTCATAGGTAGTCAGATTCAGTTTTCTTATCATATTGGTACCTTCATCGGTTCCAATATTTCCCTGTTTGTTTTCTATACCCAGGCTTTTAAGCCAATCATATAAATTAAAGTAAGGATTATCACCCACCATATTTCTCCACTCTACTAAAAAGTCATCACAACAAGCATCTTTCTTAATTTGATTATTGGTATTGACTGGAAAAACCATATGAAAATCTGGATGTACTAACTTTTCGAATTTAATACATGAAGAGCAGGTGCCACATGAATCATCGGTCTCTTTATTTAAACAACTAATAAATTGTGCAAAAGCAATGGCCATAGGCAAACAGCCTGAACCCTCGGGTCCAAAAAACAATTGTGCATGACTTACACGATTGTGCTGAACCTGCTGGATAAGCGCTTCCTTAATGGAATTATTTCCGGCAACTTGTTTAAACAACATTTTACAAAAGATTAGTTGACCATATTGGTCAAGATTTACTCAATACTCTAAATAAAAAGCAAGAAGAATTAAGTAAAAAAGTGATTTTAGTTAACCACTAATCTTTTTGTGTCGATAATGTTGCCATTAGATTTTAATGACACAAAGTAAATACCAGTTGGTAATTCCGCAACATTTAAATTGGTGCTTTTAGTTCCAACAACAATTGGTGTAATGCTTTGAACTTGGCCTAACATATTTTTAACTTCTATTGAAGCCTGACCTTGATTAAGCACATAGTTAACAGTTAAATTATTGTTTGCAGGATTTGGAAATAGAGCATTCAATTTTGCAACTGAACTAATTTCATTGATTGAAGTAGGTGTAGCATTAAAATTCACACGAATTGAAGCTGTGTCGTTAGGATCGTTCGTATTTTGAATGACATAACGAATGGTAGAAACGCCTAATTGGCCAATTGGAGCATAATCTAAAAACATATCATTAAATACTGCATTAGGTTGTAAAACCAAGTCATCGCCAACAGGAGATTCATTTACCGATGGCCCATAGCATAAAGTCCAGCAAAAGTAATTGGAAGTACCTTGTAAAACATTTTCCTGAATTCTTTTCATTTTTAATGTTTTGGCAGCAGTACCAGTATTTTTAATAGTAAATCCGGTAAAAGTGTAAGCACTACTTCCTGGATACTCAGCGATATCAATCCAGGTTTCTACAGTTCCGTTGGTATAGTCTACACTACCTCTTGATATAGTTATTTCTTGTGCAAATGAAACATCAAAAGCAGCCAAGGCAAAAATTGTAAGTAAAAATATTTTTTTCATATTGAATATATATAGGTTGAGAATAATTTAAATACAAATATAGGATTTTAGATTTAGAATACCAATTTGAAGCCTCAAAAATTACAATTATTGCTTTTCTTAAAGAAAACACTCTGTTTTTTAAACAAACTTTGAAGCACATGGCAGTAAAAATATTACCTGGTAGGCTGCAAATAAAGCAAAAGTAAAAATGAGGATGGCCCATACTATTGATGGGATGTAAGTAAATGTACTTAAATTTTTAGCATCTCCAGCCTTCGCGGGATTTTTAACAGCCAAAACAAGAAGAGTAAATGCCGAGTAAATTGATTGAAAAAGAATTATTGAAGCACAAAAAACTGCAAAATAGCGCTGATATTCACCATCAATATAAAAATAGACTAAAAAAGTTAATATTCCCATCACCAACAACCATATCATTCCAAAAGCATTGCGCACCCATAAAATGAGGTTGATCAAGATCAAAGATATAATTACATAAAACACATAGTTTACTTTATTGTGCTGAATTAACCAGAAGAAAAACCAAGCTGTGATGGAAGAAATTGGATATCCGGCCAATGAAGTAAGCACTTTCCCCAGCCAATACTTTGATTTTGTTTGTGCGGCACCGCTGGTATCGGCACTTAGTTTAATATTCATTACTCCACCGCCTGTGATTAAGGCCATTACAGCGTGCCCACTTTCGTGGAATAGGGTGTTTAATACATTTAAAAATTTACCTACAAGTGGTATCAAACTTAAGCCAGCTGCTAAAATTAAGCAAGCATAAAATATCCAATTTGAACTAAGGCAGTCGATCATTATAAAAAATATACATGCAATAATATCACTTAATTAAACAGTATTTTTGCCTACAATTAAATTGAATAAACATTAAGATGTTGATGCATGGAGCAATCGCTTTTATTTGAATTCCTTGAAGAAAAATATCACTTTTATAATCGGCCTTCTTTCATTGAAACCGATCCTATCAGTATTCCCAGCCTTTTTTCGAAAAGAGAAGACATAGAAATTATTGGTTTTATTACAGCCACTATTTCATGGGGAAACAGGCGCTCTATTATCACCAATGGGCATAAATTAGCGAATTATATGGGGCAGTCGCCATTTGATTTTGTGATGAGCTATGATAAAGCAGCAGCGCAAAAATTAAAAGCCAAAAGATTTGTGCATCGTACTTTTAATGCCGATGATTTGCACTATTTTATTTGTTCATTACAACATATTTATACCAATTATGGTGGATTAGAAGCTGTTTTTGCCTCACATCTTCAAAAAAACGACCTCAATTTAAAACAGGTTATAAGTGGTTTTGGAACCGTTTTTTGCAGCGTAAAAACGCCTGGCAGAACCGCCAAACATATTGCTAAGCCGCAAGAAAACTCGGCTGCAAAAAGAATAAATATGTATTTGCGTTGGATGGTGCGCCAAGATCAGGCTGGTGTTGATTTTGGGCTATGGAAAAAAATAAAGCCTTCGTTTCTTTCCATTCCTTTAGATGTGCATAGTGGTCGTGTGGCGCGCAAACTGGGCCTTTTACAGCGTAGTCAAAATGATTGGAAAGCCGTTGAGGAGCTTGATGCAGCGTTGAGAAAGTTTGATGCCAAAGACCCTGTAAAGTATGATTTTGCTTTGTTTGGATTGGGCGTTTTTGAAAATTTTTAATTTTGCAATCCATTTTGTACTAGTAAAATTAAATTTCAATTGTATCATTTGTAAATATTAATCACGTTCTAATTAAGATTGGTTTCCAGCTCATTTTGCTAATAAATTAGGAAGTTCTAAATAGCTTTAGTGCTGGCAAAACTTACTTTTTTACGAAAAAAAAGTAAGCAGCCGAGCAAAGCGA
>JBILPB010000069.1:0-16355 GCA_044374175.1 Bacteroidia bacterium
AACGAGCAAGTAAATACCAACATAAATGTTAGCATTGGCAACGATTTTGCCACAGGCACATACATTGTTAAAGTATTGAATGAAAACGGAGAACAAGCTATTCACAGATTGGTCAAATTGAATGATTAAGATCAATCTAAAATTCTATTTATTGCTAAAATAACAGGAAACAAAAAGTACTAACTGTTTTATACAGTACTAAAAAGCCTAAATAATTTAGGTTAGTATGCAGAAAGGGATTAAGTTCATGTTGAACTTAATCCCTTTCTTTTTTGAGTAATTTAATTTTTAAAGCACTATCAATTTGGAATTTTAACTACAAATTTCGCAAGCGCATTTTTGGGTAAAAAATAACCGAAAAGTGACTTTTAACATTTTTTTTAGGTTTCTATCCCAGAATAAGGGCCTCCCATCCCACATTGCAAATTTGCATCTTTTTTTTATTTACAATTGCGAAAAATGAAAAAAAACAGCAGAAAATGATGGCAAATAACGCTACTGAAATGGCAAAAAAATTACCCAAAAAACAAATCAGCATTACAGTAAAAACATTATTTAAACAAACAAAATAATTTTAAACATCAATAACTAATAACATGAAAAAAAAACCAAAATTACGATTTAACAATTTAGCACTAAGGCTCAGCCGGGCTAAATATTGGCAAGGCTTCAAAAGTTTGCTATCACTTAACAATTTGTCTTGTATGGATGCGCTTATGCTATTGCGAAATAGCCTGGCTAAAACAACAGCTACATGCACAAGCAATATGCCTTTTGCTGCAAAGTGTGCAAGGCATGTTATTGCCATACTTGTAATGATGTTGTGCATAGGTAAAGCACAGGCACAATGGGTCGACATTAAAGCGAATGTGCGCATAAGCGAAGTGAAATTTACAGGGTCAAACAATCTTGTTTGCGATCCAAATGGATTTGGTGGTTGCCTTGAAACCTCTGGTTACGGTTGGCGCGGCAGTATGGAGTGGCGGCCTAATGGAGCCACATCTTATATAAGTCGTATTCGCAGTGAGATTGACGGAGCGATAGATTTAGACATTTTTACCAATGCACAAAATGATGTAACACAGCAAGTAGGTTCCGCAGGTAAAAACTTCTTTACAACACCTTACCAAACTGCAGTGCAAAACCAAGAGTTCCCGTCTTTCTTCTATGAAGACGATGGAACGTATACCAGCACTTTAGATCCTATTCCATATTTGGCAGATGCACTTTTGGAAGGTACATTTTTAGTGTTGTTAACTAAAAATGCGCCTGCAGGAACAAATGTGCTAAGTAACGTAGAAGAAACATTCTATACCCCTAACGGAGATGATGATCAATATATGACGGACTTCTATGACGTAAAGTTTTCTGTAGGTTGGCAATATACGCCACCCAGCGACAATAGTCGTGTCATTAACCTTGGGTGCACAGAAGTCACCAAATTGATCACACATGACGATTTTTTTGATGAAGCCGGTTATGTAAAGAAGCCAGCCTTCCCAAGTTGGCCTGTTTTTCTTCAGGGAGGAAAAACATATAGGTTTGCATCCTGCCAGGGTAACACTTCAGTCAATTTGCGACTATATGGCATTGACGGATACACACTGATACAAGAGAGCAGCTCAGCCAATTCTACGATTTGCGGAATAGCTACTCCAGATAAAGGGCAAATAACAACAACTGTTAACACAACAGGGATATATTATCTTGAATTATCTAAGCCAAATCGATTACCTATTGGTTATGAGTCAGGTCTTCCTTCGAAATATTATCAAATTAAAATGACTGATTTAAACGCCTTAACTCCATCCACAAATACCACCAATGTCTCTTCTTGTGTTCAATATACATGGCCTGTGAACGGACAAACCTATTCAGCTTCAGGAACCTACAACTTGGCTGCGAATTCAACTTTATACTTTAATTCACGTGCAGCTTATACAGCTGCCGTTGCTGCTGCAGGATATACGCCAAATGTTGTTGAAACATTTAATGGTATGCCTGAAGGCCCTTATCCTGCTTTTCCTTGTTTGGAATGCACTGGGCCGACTCAATGGGAGGCACTTTCGCCCCCCAATGGATTGATTTTTAAACCTATACTAGGAAGCATGACCCTTGGCGCAAAGGATTTCCTTACACCGATTACAATCTATTTTGGTCCAGGCGTTACTTCGGTTGGAGCAAACATTTACCTTACCAATTTTTTAGGAGTTGAGACCACGGGAACATTTACTATAACGCTGTCAAATGGCACCACCAAGTCGGTCTATACCAATACGTCTACTGGTTATTGCAGCTTTGTTTCTCGGAGCGAATACATCACCAGCATTACCTTTAAGCCTCCATCTTTAACAACTAGCTTGGTTAGAATTGACAACTTTGAGTATTCTACAGGAACAATAGCTCAATGTAATACCCAAGTGCTTAATTTAACCATTTTGCCAGGCAGCCCAAACACCACAACAAAGTCGGCTTGCAATGCTTATACATGGCCTGTCAATGGTCAAACTTATACGCAGAGCGGAAATTATAATGCTGCAAATACCTGTAATTATCTCGACCTAACCATAACACCGTCAACCTCAAATAGCACAAGTGTTTCGGCTTGTAATTCATATACTTGGCCTTTGAACGGACAAACCTACACTGCTTCTGGAGCATATACGCTGAGTGCGGGTTCTACTGTATTCCTAAATTCATCAAGTAGTTATTTAGCAGCTATTTCGGCAGCAGGATACACAACAAAGCCTGTAGAAACTTTTGAAGGCCTATCAAGTGCAAATGATTTGGTTGGTCCATTTGGCATGGACTTTCCCATTTGGGTTTGGTATGCAACTGCGCCCAACGGGATTGCTGTGCGATCTTCAGGAGGAAGTAATGCAATTGGCACAAATATCCTCACCGATGCGCTTACAATTTCATTTAGTTCGGGGGTTACTTCGGTTGGAGCCAACATATTCGTTACTGACTTTTCAGGAGTTGCTACCTCGGGAACAATTACGTTGACTTTGTCAAACGGCAGCACGCAGTCGTTCACTACCAATTCGGTCACTAGCTTTGGGGGCTTTGTTTCTTATGGATCATACATTACGAGCATTACCGTTTCAGGAACTAATGGTTATGCCACGATTGACAACTTGGTTATTTCTACAGGAACAACAAGGCCATGTGTAACTGAAGTGCTCAATTTGACTCTCCGGAAAAGCACAGTTACTGAAACAGTAACCGCTTGCGGTTCATTTATATGGCACGGTACGACCTATACCAGTCCTACTAATACTGCTACTTGGGTAGGAACTAATGCCGCCGGATGCGACAGTACAGTTACGTTGAATTTAACTTTCACACCAGTTACCTCCAACACTACAACCATTTCGGCATGTGATTCATATACTTGGCCTATGAATGGGCAGTCATACAACACCTCAGGTACTTACACCGTGGATGCTGGCTCTAATGTATTTTTGAATTCATACAGTAAATTTGAAGCTGCAGCTGCTGCTGCCGGATATACAGTGCTTCCAGGTGAAACATTTGATAGCTTTACACAAGGTAATGCAAATAATTATAGCGGACAATTTAACGGTAGCTCCGTGATATGGGATCCAAGTTCTCCTGCTGGATTGTATTTTCTGCCTTCAGGAGGTAGCATGGCGCTTGCCACCGCTACTGTCGGCTCTTTGACGATTTCATTTAGTCCAGGAGTTACATCGGTGGGAGCCAACTTTTTCCTAACCAATAATTCGTTTGCTGCAACACCAGGAGTAATTACGCTAACGCTGTCAAACGGCAGTATGCAGTCGTTTCCCACCAATTCCACCACCAGCTTTGGGGGCTTTGTTTCACATGGGGCATACATTACAAGTATTACCATTACAGGTTCTAATAATTATGTTACCGTTGATAATCTTGTGGTTGCTATTGGAACAATTCCAACATGTGTAGCAGAAAAACTCAATTTAACAATCACACCAAGCAGCTCAAATACCACAACTGTTTCAGCGTGCAGTGCTTATACTTGGCCAGTAAATGGGCAACTCTATGTTTATAGTGGAAACTATAGTGTATTAAATGGATGTATAACGGAGAATCTTGCACTAACTTTAAACAACATTAGCACTATTAACCCTAGTGTCTCGGCTACTGGTTCTTACACATGGCCTATCAACGGACAAACCTATACAACTTCAGGGGCCTACACGCTAAATGCGGGCGCTAATGTATTCCTAAGTTCATCGAGTAGTTTAGCGGCAGCAGTTTCGGCCGCTGGATACACTGCCACCGCTGTTCAAACATTTGATAGCTATGCTTTAGGCGCTTCAACTAATTTAACCGGTAATTTTGGCGTCGGCTCGCCAACATGGACAGCAAGTGCCCCTGGAGGATTGTATGTGCAGTCAACCGCAGGAAGCAAAGCGCTCAGCACCGCTGGCCCAGTAGCATTAACGATTTCATTTAGTCCTGGCGTAACATCTGTGGGCGGTAACTTTCTACTTACCGATTATTCTGCGAATTTAACTTCGGGAACAATTACGTTGACTTTGTCTAACGGCATTTCACAGTCGTTCCCTAGCAACCTAGTTAACAGCTTTGGGGGCTTTGTTTCACATGGGCTATACATTACAAGTATTACCATTGCAGGATCTAACAATTTAGTTTCCGTTGATAACCTTGTGGCTTCTACAGGAACAATAGACCCTTGTTTAACTCGAGTACTCCATCTAACTATTGCACCAAGCGGTACGAATACTTCAAATATTTCTACTTGTGATTCATACACCTGGCCAATGAACGGTCAAACCTACACCACTTCAGGTGCTTACACCGTTGATGCTGGCTCTAATGTGTTTTTGAGTTCATCGAGTAGTTTAGCGGAAGCAGTTACGGCAGCTGGATACACTGCCACTTCTTTGCAAACATTTGATAGCTATGCACAAGGCTTTTTACTTGATTTAACAGGTAATTTTGGTGCCGGCTCACCAACATGGACGGCAAGTGCGCCCAACGGCTTGTATAATCAAATATCAGGAGGAAGTATGACCCTCGGCACAAGTAGCATCAACGATGCGCTTACAATTTCATTTAGTCCCGGTGTTACCTCGGTAGGAGCCAACATTTTCCTTACTGACTTTTCAGGAGTTGCTACCTCGGGAACAATTACACTAACACTGTCAAATGGCACCACGCAGTCGTTCTCAAGCAATTCGGCCAACAGCTTTGGGGGCTTTGTTTCTCATGGGCCATACATTACCAGCATTGCTATTGCAGGCTCAGGTGGTTATGTAACAGTCGACAACCTTGTGGTGTCTACAGGAACAATAACATTGGTAACTAATGTACTTAATCTTACAATTTCACCAAGTACTGCTAGTACAACAACTATTGCAGCATGTAATTCTTACACTTGGCCTGTGAACGGGCAAAATTACACGCAGAGCGGAAGCTACAGCGCTGTGAATGGCTGTAACACACAGATTCTTGCACTTACAATCAACCCAATTAGCACGAATACATCCACAATTTCTGCTTGTGATTCTTATACTTGGCCTATTAACAACCAAAATTACACGCAGAGTGGAAGCTACAGCGCTGTGAATGGCTGTAACACGCAGATTCTTGCACTTACAATCAACCCAAGTAGCACGAATACATCCACAATTTCTGCTTGTGATGCTTATACATGGCCTATGAACGGTCAAAATTACACCAGCTCAGGCACTTACAGCGTGGATGCTGGTTCTAATGTGTTTTTAAGTTCATCGAGTAGTTTAGCAGCAGCAGTTTCGGCTGCAGGCTATGCTTCCACCCCTGTTCAAACATTTAATAGTTATGTACAAGGCAGTTTATCTAATTTAACAGGTAATTTTGGCGTTAGTACGCCTACATGGACGGCAAGTGCGCCTGGCGGATTGTATATGCAACCTTCAGGAGGAAGTATGACGCTTAGCACCATTAGTATGGAAGCATTGACGATTTCATTTAGTCCGGGTGTGACTTCGGTTGGGGCTAACATTTTTCTTACCGATTATTCTTTCGCTAATATAGATGGTACAATAACGTTGAACTTATCTGATGGCACAGTGCAGTCATTTTTTACCAATTCGACCACCAACTTCTGGGGCTGTGTTTCAAATGGTTCATACATTACGAGTGTTACCATTGCGGGCTCAAATGGTTATGTAACAGTTGACAACCTGGTGGTTTCTACAGGAACTATCAATTGTGTTTCCAATGTGCTCAACCTAAACATTAGTGACCCAGATGCAGTAATAGAAACCATTAGCGCTTGCGGCTCATTTATATGGCATGGTAACAACTATACCAGCTCTAATAACACTGCTACTTGGATAGGCCAAAACGCTCTAGGTTGCGATAGTGTGGTGACTTTAAACTTGACCATCAACGAACCAATTACTACTGTACCAATAATTACAGCAGGAGGTGCAACAACTTTTTGTGATGGAAACAATGTAGTTTTAACTGCAAGCATAGAGAGTGAATATCTATGGAGCAACGGTGCAACCACACAATCCATCACAGTATCAACAGCAGGAAATTATAGTGTAACTGTATCTAATATAAATGGTTGTACTGCAGTTTCTCTTGCAACTGAGGTAACGGTGAATGCGCTAACAAGCTTTCCAATAATTTCTGCAAACGGGCCAACTAATTTTTGTGCAGGTGGGAATGTGATTTTAACCTCAAGTTCAGCAACAGGCAATGTATGGAGCAACGGTGTAAGCGCAGAAGCTATAACAGTATCAACATCGGGAAGTTATAGTGTAATTGTAACTGATGCAAATGGTTGTACAGCTGCATCTCCTGCAACTGGTGTTGCAGTGACTCCTTTACCAACAGCTACAATTTCAGCAAACGGGTCAACTACTTTCTGTGACGGAGGTTTAGTTATATTATCTACAACCATTCAGCAGTATGCATCAACTGTGATTAATTTCAGCTCACAATATGGTACACCAGATTGGAGTGCCAATAAGGCACTTGGTGCACCTGATGTATATCCTGCTTATGGAGATTATATTAATGCATGGGCAAGCACGCAACCTGATGATCTCCGTGAGTTCATTGAATTAGGTTTCGCCAATCCAGCTCCCATCAACTTTATTGATATCTATGAAACCTATGCACCGGGTGCGGTTGATACAGTATATGTTAAAAATCCGACTACCGGTATATTTGAAATCGTTTATACGGCTACTGCAGCAGCAGCGCCTGCGGTTGCACGTATCTTGCACATTACATTTCCTGAAACAAGCTTTAATGTCTCGGAAATACGAATTGCTTTAAATTCGGGAGCAGTGCTCGATTATAATGAAATTGATGCAGTGTCTATTGGTACTGAAAATCCAAACACTTATTTGTGGAGCAATGGTGAAACAACAGATGCTATAATAGCATCAACAGCAGGAGATTACAGTTTAACAGTAACCAATGTAAATGGTTGTTCAGCTACTTCTACTCCAACTTCAGTTGTAGTAAATCCATTACCAGCTACGCCAACAATTTCTGCCAGTGGCGCAACTACTTTTTGTGATGGTGAAAACGTGATATTAACTTCAAGTTCAGCCACAGGTAATGTTTGGAGCAATGGTGCAACCACGCAAGCCATCACAGCATCAACAGCTGGAGATTACAGTGTAACTGTAACTGACGGCAATAGTTGTTCAGCAAGTTCTAATGAAACTACAGTGGTAGTAAATCCATTACCAGTTACGCCAACAATTTCTGCTGATGGTGCAACTACTTTTTGTGATGGTGGGAATGTGATTTTAACTTCAAGTTCAGCCACAGGAAATGTATGGAGCAATGGAGCTACTACACAAGCCATCACAGTATCAACAGCTGGAGATTATGGTGTAACTGTAACTAACGGCAATAGTTGTTCAGCCAGTTCTAATTCAACTACAGTGGTAGTAAATCCATTACCAGTTACTCCAACAATTACAGCTGGTGGCGCAACTACTTTTTGTGATGGAGGGAATGTGATTTTAACTTCAAGTTCAGCCACAGGCAATGTATGGAGCAATGGTGCAACTACACAAGCCATCACAGTAACAAATGCAGGAAACTATGGTGTAACTGTAACTGACGGCAATAGTTGTTCAGCCAGTTCTAATGAAACTACAGTGGTAGTAAATCCATTACCAGTTACTCCAACAATTTCTGCAAGTGGTGCAACTACTTTTTGTAGTGGTGGAAGTGTAGTTTTAACTTCAAGTTCAGTAATAGGCAATGTTTGGAGCAATGGTGCAACTACACAAGCCATTACAGCATCAACAGCTGGAGATTACAGTGTAACTATAACTTATGGTAATGGTTGTACCGCACAATCTGTAACAACAGCAGTAAGTGTTACCCCAACAGTAACACCTTCATTAAGTATTACAACATCAAACACTACAGTTTGCCAAAATGCATCAACTGTATTTACTGCAACAGCAACTAATGGAGGCAATGCACCATCTTATCAATGGAAAGTAAATGGTATAAATGCAGGAAGCAACAGTGCAACTTTCACTACCGCAACCTTAACAAATGGTCAAACTGTAACATGTATTTTAACATCTAATGCAAATTGTGCCAATCCAACTGCTGCAAATTCTAATACAATAACTATGGTTGTTAATAATTGTAGTGGTGTTGCTAATACACAATTAACCACCACTTATTGCGGCATACAAAATATTGCATTAAATGCAGCTATTGCTTGCAATGCAGTAGTTGGTGCTACCAATTATGATTTTGAATTTACTAACTTAACTACAAATGTTGTTGGCATAAAAACAGTTACGGGCACAAGTGTTTCATTAATTAGTGTAACCCCTGCTTTTCAATATGGCACCCAGTACAATGTGCGTGTACGTGCTAAAGTTGGCGGAGTTTATGGAAATTATAGCACTGTATGCGTAATTGGCACTGTTTGTAATCCAAGCATTTGCGGTGTACCTTTAACTAAATTAAGAACGAGCGATTGTGGTAAGTTAAACCTGAGTCCTTTAACCGGGCAGATAATTGCTAATGCAGTTTCAGCAGCATCACAGTATCAATTTGAATTTAGAAATATAAGTACAAATGCTGTTTATGCTACTAAATTGCAAACTTCAAATGCACTTGCATTAAATACTGTTACACCAGCCTTACAATACAATACACAATATAATGTAAAGGTAAGAGCTTACATTGGCGGTATTGCGGGTACTTATGGCGATAATTGTGTGATTGGTTTTATAGGCGATCCCAATGCTGCTGTTGCTAATACACAACTTACAACAGCAAGTTGCGGTGCAACTAATTTGGTATTAACAGGAACTATTGCTTGTAATGCAGTAACAGGCGCTACCAACTATGAATGGGAGTTTATGAATCAAAGTAACACAACTTTAGTTTCTACTATTACAACTACATCAACCTCTCTTAGTTTGAATTCAGTAAACGGGCTGCAATGGAACACACAATACAATGTAAGGGTAAGAGCCTACATTGGAACCCTAGCAGGAAGTTACAGTGTTGCATGTTTAATTGGCATCACTCCTAATCCAAATATTGTTGTACCATCAACAAAATTAAGAACCAATGATTGTGGTAAACTAAATTTTGGCTTAGGTAATTTTCTAGTAGCAGATGCCGTTTCAGGTGCCAATCAATACGAATTTGAGGTTCGTGATGTAAACACCAATGCCTTTATTGCTAACAAAATTCAAGCTTCAAATGGACTTTACTTTAACACAATCCCACAATTACAGTGGGGCACACAATATAAAGTAAGTGTTAGAGCAAGAATTAGCACCACATGGGGAACCTTTGGAACTCCTTGTATCATTGGTTTTATTTGCAATCCTGCAATATGCGGAGTGCCAACTACAAACTTAAGAACCAGTGATTGTGGTAAACTTAATTTTAATTTTAGTACTGGTTTAGTAGTAGCAAGCACAGTATATGGAGCAACTTTATATGAGTTTGAAATTACTGATTTAACAACCAACGCTGTAAGTGTACAATCAAGAACAACTATGAATTTAGTGTTTAATACGGTGGTACCTGCTCTGCAAAACAATAGACAATATAGTATTAAAGTAAGAGCTACAATATCAGGCGTAGTTGGTACTTATGGCACGGCTTGTACAATTGGCTTTGTTAGTGGCAGCAGAGAAGGATTAGAAGCGGAAGAGATGAATGCTGAAGAAATATTGAATGAGAATATTTTCAACATCAATGTTTATCCTAACCCTTTCAATCAGCAGGCCACTTTATTTATTCAATCATCAAACAACAATAAAGCACAAGTTCAAATTTTTGACATGATGGGTAATTTAGTTTGGAACGAGCAAGTAAATACCAACATAAATGTTAGCATTGGCAACGATTTTGCCACCGGCACATACATTGTTAAAGTATTGAATGAAAACGGAGAACAAGCTATACACAGAATGATCAAAACAAATTAATTGCCAAAGCAATAATTTTAATTTCTGTTGTGCTACAACAGGGATAAGTTTAAAAAATAAGCCCTGCATAATTTATGCAGGGCTTATTTTTTAGTTCATGTTTAAGGCCACTTTTTTTCCGCTTTTCATATGATGAACCTGCAAAGATTTTGAGTAATTAAGCAGAGCGGTTATTACATGTTGCCTTGGTTTGGTGCTTTCGGCAGTGATGGCTGATTGAACTTGTGTTTCGTGTTTTAAGTAAAGTTTTTGCATTCAAAATAAGTTAGGGGTTACTGTTTTAAAACGCAACCCCTATTAAATTATTGTGCAGCCAATTCAAAATATTTTTTTAGCTCATCAGTATCATGGTATTGCTTTCTTAAATGCTTAAGCGCATTGTGCATTCTACCTAATGCAGTGTTAATACCTACCGACTGTAATTGTGCAATTTCATTGAAACTCATATCAAAATAGGTTCTAAGAATAACCACTTCTCGCATTTCTTTAGGAAGCCCCATAATCATATTCCTCATTTTTTTCTTCTCAATGTTTTTGTCAGCGTTTTCAGGTTTATAGCCTTCATCAACTATTACCACATCAAACACATCAAAATCTTCGGTGCCGCTGAAAGTGCGCATTTTAACGTTATCTCTAAAGTAATCCATCAAGTGATTTCTGGCTACTCTAATGATCCAATTACTGAATTTTCCTTCTTCATTATATTTATTCAACTTCAGTGAATTAATCACTTTAATAAATACATCTTGAAATAGGTCCTCAGCCAACTCTTGGTTTTTAACCTTTTTATAAATGAAAGAAAATAATTTTTGCTGATGTCTATTGATAAGTTCAACTAAACAAGACTCGTTGCCCTTAACATACAATTTTACTAACTCAGCATCCTCTAGATGGATATACGACATGGTTTTACAGATTTAATTTACAAATAATTAAATGTAAAAATGTCTTATAGGCTAGGGTTTTTAAAGGTTTATAAATAATCAGTTAAAAATTAACTTAACTAAACTTAACCAAAAGTAGTAATTCAAATTAAAATTCCAAAAAAAAATCAATTATTTTTTATAATTTTAATTTGAGGGAAAAAAGCGAATTCTTTTTTAGTATGGTTTTATTGATTGGAATTATCTTTAGTTTGCCATTGGTGCAAATTTAAATTTCCTTTTCCATTAAATAATGCTGTATTTGATTATACATTAAGAATGTTTTTTCTTTTAATGTATATTCATTTTTTTGATAAAATGGAACGGCATTTTCTCTAGCCTGCAGAATAATTTTGTTTACTTTATGTAATTGAGCAATATTTTCTAAATAAGCTATCAAACTATTGCCTATGCCCAGGCCTTGAGAGTTTTCGGAAACAGCCATATATCTTATTTGTGCCCAATTATTGTCCAGCAAGTGTATTCTAGCTACTCCAAGCACATCATTGTTTTCATTCAAAGCCATGGCATGATAAGTTGAATTTAAAAACTCTATATTATCCTTTTCTGAACCTATTGGTTGATCCCAAGGGGCTCTTAATACCTGCCATCTTAATTCAAAGTATTTTGTCCACTCATCTTGGCTTTTGGGTGATTTGATATTCATAGAAATAAAAAAAACCTCCTTTTGGAGGCTTTTAGAATTAGAATTTAACCCTTGATTTACTGGTTCCAGTAAGTTTATAACTAACGTGTAACCATGCAAACATAAATGAATCGTTATAGGTGGTTTCACCTCTTTTTTCACCAGGATTGGTTCCTCCTTTAATTGGAGCTTCTCTAGTAGGCGTTGTTGATGGATCGGCAAAATAAGCAGCTACATCACCATACGCAGCTCTAATAGCATCATTAGGATAATAGGTGGTGCTAACATCATCAATATAATCTGTAAAAGTTTTGGTAATAGAGTATTCTAAGCCAATACTCCACTCTCTGTTGATAGGATATTTAAAGCCGACTCCGAGTGGTACACAAAACTGAACAAGTGAATATGATTTTCCAGGTTCAATTGGATTTCTTCCATCAACTTCAACAGCTGGCAATCCTTGTCCTTCGGTGTTTAAAGGTTTCAATTTATACCATTTTCCATCATAATATTGTCCTTGAGGGTTAAAGTAAAAGAAACCAAAGCCACCAAAAAAGTATATATTTAGTGGAAACTTTTTGCCTTTTCTTGCGTATCTTGATTTTACCTTTTCTTCAATGATAGAATACTCAAATTGAGCTGAAGCAGTAATAATATTGGTTCTAAAGCTTATGTTACGATTATTTCTTGAAGGCTCGGCTGTAAGTAAATCATTACCAGTTAAACGAGCCCAAGAAGAGAATCCTTTTACTGCCATTGTTGGTGATAATTTGTATCTGTAACCCCCTCCAACCATAGGTCTTGTCAATGAAATTTCTAAATCCTTCATTAAATGGGTTCCAATTTGATCAGCCCCTCCTAAATCACCTAAAAGGTTAGCCGCACCTGGGCCAAAAAGTATTTCTTTCCTTGTTTTTTTCCACTGTTGAGACATGGAAATGAAAGGGAGAAATAATAATAGTATTACTAAAAGCTTTTTCATTGGATATAGAATTCGTTGCGAATATATTACTTTTTTGTTTAATTAACAAAGCAGTTAACAATTTATTAAAACACAGGCAGTAATGGTTTGTTATTGAGCACTTTTTCAATTTTTTGGTTTAGCTCAGCGTTAAATTTCGAGAAGGTGGCTATCGAACTCAGGTTTTCTTTTAATTGACTTTCTTTAGATGCTCCTAAAATAATAGTGCTCACATTACTTTGGAACATACACCAGTTTAATGCCAATTGGGGTAAAGATATATCCGTTTTTTTACTTATTTTAAGCAATTGATCAACCTTTTCAAGCTTCAACTTTGCAGCTTCACCAATGGTTTTTTCTTTTAACCATTCCATCCCTTTAAGATTAATTCTTGTTTTATCACTTAATTTTTTATTGTATTTGCCAGTTAATAAACCAGAGGCAAGTGGCGACCAAATAGTTGTTCCAAGACCAATTTCATTGTATAATCGATGGTATTCAATCTCAAATCTATCTCTATGAAACATATTGTATTGCGGTTGTTCCATAGTAGGTGGAACTAAATTGTATTGCCTTGCAATGCCATATGCCTCCATTATTTGCTGTGCGCTCCATTCTGATGTTCCCCAATAAAGAATTTTGCCACTATCTACCAAATAACTCATAGCTCTTACAGTTTCTTCAACGGGTGTATTTTTATCTGGACGATGGCAAAAAAATAAATCTAGGTAATCAACTTGTAGTCTTTTTAAAGCGGCATCACAAGCTTCAATCACATGTTTTCTGCTCAATCCAAACTGATTAGGTAATTTCCCTCCCCAAAACACTTTACTCGATACAATATAGGAACTTCTATCCCAATTCATCTTTTTCAGTATTTTACCCATCACCAATTCTGATTTTCCATCAGCATAGGTTTCGGCATTATCGAAGAAGTTTACGCCTGCATCATAGGCAATTTTCATCAGATTTTCAGCAGTTTTATCATCTATTTGGTTGCCGAATGTTACCCAAGAGCCTAAAGATAACGCACTCACTTGCAAACCTGATTTCCCCAATCTTCTATATTCCATAACAATTGATATTCCTTTTGAAAGATTTAAATTTTAAATTTTAATTTTGCTCTTCCCGCAATTTTCAAATCTAATCGATAATCAGAATAAATTTTAACATTTTGATTGCCATTTTGAAAGGTAGTGGTAGAAGCTTTCACATAAATTTTTCTTACCTTTTTTAAACGAAGTATTTTTTCTTCAGGATATAAAACTTCGATATTTTTTTCAGATGCTATAGTTACTCTTCCATTAGCACCTACCAATGCAGAGGCTATTACAACATCATCTTGTAATAAAGAGTCTAAAACATAACCTATTGAATCTGCAAAATAAACTTGTACTTTAGTTTCAATTGGAAAACCATTTTTTAAAGACAATTTCAATCCTAAAGATTGAAGTTCCTCAACCTCTTGAAACTTAAACATTATTGTATCCTGAAAAATTAAATTTTTAAGTGATCCTTCTAACGGAATATTGATATCTACATCCACATTAAATTTACTGCTATCTTCAATAAAATTTTTTATGGTAGCCGCTGGTGGAGGAGGGTTTGATAGTGCATCAATTTTATAAATTAAAAAGCGAGGAAGGTTTGATAACACACCATTAGGTGTATTAATATTACTATTTGAAGAATTTAGTACAAGTGAAGAAGTAGCAGATTGACCAAGTTGTGAAGGTATTGGAATAGGTAAGGGATCATCAAATAAAGTGCTCACCACATTGATAATAGGCGTTGAGGAAGGTGGATTGTAGCCCTGCAATTTTTGAAAGCTAGCTCTAATAGGAATGCCAAAGGCGTTTGAAATATTAATACCTAAACTGGCATTTACAAAAGAAATCCCACCACCTGCAATACTATTGTTAAATAAGGTAATTGGGATAGTATCTGTTTCAGGTGCTAATAATTTTTGGCCAATTGAACCAAACAAATTTTTAAAAGCAATATTTGATAAACTCATTACCATAGCTATACTGTTGTGATTAGCAGCTATGGTAGTATTGGTTTTAACTAACTTAAACCCAAAAATCATTTTAAGTTTATTAGGTGTTCCATTTTGACTAAGTTTAATTTTATAATCTGCTAAATTAAAATTTACACTCCTTGTAATATTGCTGCTGCCCGCTGGCGGCACATTAACAATTTGAGAAAAAGGAACTCCATTTTTTCTTGCATCAGGTATATTAATAGTTACAATAAGTTGCTGCTGGAAAGTTGACACTAAATTAATTGCAAAAAGACAACTCTTAATGGTCATTGAATCAATATATGAATCACTGGAACCACTGTTAAAATCAAAGGTTGTTGTCAGAGGTGGATTTACTGTAAATGTATCTTGCAGATTAAATGCATTAAATGCTGGCAAAGCCACAGCTGGAAAGGTAAAATTACTGGTTATTGGTTGATCAGGAATTTTTAAAGCTTCATCTGCTCGTAAAGAAAATAAATTTCCTCGGTAAACCAATGTCACAAAGTTATCAGCGGCTATACTAAAATTATTGTTGGCACTACTAAGTTTAAGAATATTTGATAATGTCATTGATGAATTTACCAATGGTATAGCTACATCGGGTTCCCAAAATGAATCAGCAATTTTTTTTAATTTAAAATTGCCTTTTAAACAAGCACTAAAAACACAAATTGACAATATGCCAATGGTGCCCAGTAAAAAATATCTGAATTTATTCATGATGAAAAGCATTAACTTTTGGTAAATATATATAAAATATTGAAACAAAAAAAGGAGATATTTTAGCAATATCTCCTTTTAGAAACAATTTTTTTAATATTAAACTTCTGTTTTCTTTACTAAACCCAGTCTCATTTTCAATTTATACATCAACAAATACATGGCTGGAACTAAGAATAAAGTTAATAATGTTCCAAAACTTAGTCCAAAAATCATGGTCCAACTTAATGGTCCCCAAAAGGCAACATTATCGCCACCAAAGAATATATGTGGATTAAAATGTTCGAATAAAGAAACGAAATCGATATTTAATCCAACTGCTAATGGTATTAATCCTAAAATAGTTGCGCTTGCTGTAAGAATAACTGGTGTCATCCTTGTTTTACCTGCTTCAACTACGGCATTTTCAACACTCATGCCTTGTTCCATTAAGAGATCAGTAAATTCAACTAATAGTATTCCATTTCTAACAATAATTCCACCTAAAGCCACAATTCCAATCCCTGTCATCACAATAGAAATTGACATATTGAAAATACTTAATCCTAAAAACACACCAATGATGCTGAAGAATATTTCTGCTAAAATAATGATTGGTTTACCAACAGAGTTGAAC
>JBILPB010000070.1:0-16263 GCA_044374175.1 Bacteroidia bacterium
ATTGGATAATTATAGGGTTTCCAAAGTCAAAAAATTTACTTTTGCAATCTTTATTATAAAAGCTATGAAGATTTCTTACAATTGGTTAAAAGAGTATATTGATGTTGATTTACCTGCAGAACAAGTTGCAGAAATGCTTACATTCTGTGGTTTGGAGGTTGAAGCTATTGAACCATTTGAAAGTATCAAAGGTGGATTAGAAGGTTTAGTAGTAGGTGAAGTTATCACCAAAGAAAAGCATCCAGATGCTGATAAATTAAGTTTAACAACTGTAAATGTTGGGGCCGACAATTTATTACATATTGTTTGTGGAGCGCCCAATGTGGCTGCTGGACAGAAAGTAATTGTAGCCTTAATTGGCGCTAAATTATATCCAACCAGTGGTGAATCGTTTGAAATTAAAAAATCGAAAATTAGAGGTGCTGTTTCAGAAGGGATGATATGTGCCGAAGATGAAATTGGCATTGGACAATCTCATGAGGGGATCATGATTTTGCCCGTTGATACCCAAGTAGGATTGCCAGCAGCATCTTATTTTAAGGTTGAAAAAGACATCGTTTTTGAAATAGGATTAACCCCAAATAGAGTTGATGCAGCTTCGCACATTGGTGTGGCCAGAGATTTAGCAGCTGTAATGGCTATTAAAAGCGGCAAAGAGATTGAAATTAAACTTCCTGCGGATATTCTATTAGCATCACAAAATACTGATATAAATATTGATGTTGAGGTATTGGATACTGCAGCTTGCGCCAGATACAGTGGCGTTTGCATAAATAATTTACATATTGCTGATTCACCAGATTGGCTTAAAAATCGTTTACAAGCCATTGGTATTAAAGCCATTAACAACATTGTAGACATTACCAATTATGTGATGTACGAAACAGGGCAGCCCTTGCATGCATTTGACACTGCAGCTATTGATGGCAAAAAAGTAATTGTAAAAAAGCCTATTGCCACAGAAAAATTTGTAACCTTAGATGGCGTTGAAAGAAATATTTCGAACCATGATTTAATGATTTGCCATGCAAATGAAGCTATGTGTATTGCAGGCGTTTATGGGGGTTTAAAATCGGGCGTAAAGGCTGAAACTAAGAGTATCTTTTTAGAAAGCGCCTATTTTGATGCCACAAGTGTTCGCAAAACTGCTAAGTTACATAACTTAAAAACAGATGCCTCGTTCAGGTTTGAAAGAGGCACAGATCCAAGTGCCACTATTACTGCGTTAAACCGCGCGGCTCAACTAATACAGCAGATAGCCGGTGGAACAATTAGTGGACAAGTAATTGATCACTATCCAACAAAAATTGAGCCTACACAAGTGATTTTAAGTTTAAAAAGATGTGCTCAAATCATTGGGAAAGAAATTCCACCAAATCAAATTAACCTTATCTTAAAACAATTAGGGATAAAAGTTTTAAAGCAAGAAGAAGATAGCTTATTCCTTCAAATCCCTCTCAACAAAGTTGACGTAATAAGAGAGGCAGATATGATTGAAGAGATATTAAGAATTTATGGTTACAATAATATTGAATTACCAGCACAAATGCATATTTCTTTAATTAGTAAGCCCAAGCCAGATGTTGAAAAAATCAATAACAAAATAAGAAAAACACTTGCTGGAATTGGATTCCAGGAAATATTAAATAATTCATTAACCAACTCCAATTATGCACTTAAGTTTTTAGATGCCTCAGAGAGTTCCATAGTAAAATTACTTAATCCTTTAAGTTCTGAATTAGATAGTTTAAGACAGTCGATGCTATTTGGAGCGCTAGAAACTATTAGCTTCAATACTAATAGAAAAAGGAGTGATTTAAAATTATTTGAAACGGGAAAAGTTTATTCAAAAACACCCGAAAAATTTATTGAATCAAACGTTTTATCCATTGTACTTTGTGGTAATCAAGAAACTGAATCCTGGAATACACATAAAAACAAAGAAGATTATTTTAGATTAAAGGGCGCTTTAGAGTTGCTCTTTTCTCAAGTTGGAATTAACCCTACATCACAAGAACTAAAAGAAAATACTTTGCTTTCGAATGGTCTTCACTATCATTTGAATACAAAAAATATTGCATTTGTAGGCACTGTAAAAAGTCAAATTTTAAAAGCATTTGATATAGCAAACGATGTTTTTTATGCACAAGTAATTTTAGATGACATTTATAAACCCATCTCTAATCATAAAGTTGAATATACTGAAGTGCCAAAATTCCCAGAAGTTAGGAGAGATTTGGCTTTGTTACTTGATGAAAAAATTACCTTTGAACAAATTGTTCAAATCGCTAAGAAATCTGAGAAAACACTGTTGAAAGACATTCAACTGTTTGATGTATATCAAGGAAAAAATTTGCAAGCTGGTAAAAAATCTTATGCTGTTAGTTTTACCCTTCAGGATTCACAAGCTACGCTTAACGACAAGCAAATAGACAAAGTGATGAGCAAAATGATTAAAGCTTATGAAGATGAATTAGGGGCTACACTTCGCAGCTAATTCATTGATTTTTTTTTGATAATTTCTTCACTCCTGCGTTAAACTTTTTATTGAATAACATACAGTAAATATTAATTTATGAATTTTAAAATAGAAGCAAAAGATATTGGCAGCAAGGCTCGTGCAGGAGTAATAACTACTGCCCATGGGCAAATACAAACGCCAATCTTTATGCCAGTGGGTACCGTTGCTTCTGTAAAAGGTGTGCATCAACACGAGTTGAAAGATGATATAAAAGCTCAAATTATTTTAGGCAATACGTATCATTTATTTTTACGTCCTGGTTTGGATATTATGAAAAAAGCAGGGGGCTTACACCAATTTATGAATTGGGACAAACCAATTTTAACTGATAGCGGAGGATATCAGGTATATTCATTAGCTGCGCAAAGAAAATTGACCGAAGAGGGCGTAAAATTTGCATCGCATATTGATGGCTCACGACACATGTTTACACCAGAAAACACCATGGATACGCAACGCATTATTGGTGCAGATATTATGATGGCATTAGATGAATGTACGCCTTATCCATGCGATTATGACTACGCTAAAAAATCGATGGGGCTCACCCACCGCTGGCTTGATCGCTGCTGTGCACGCGTAGATGAAACACAAGGATTATATGGTTATGAACAAACTTTATTTCCAATAGTACAAGGCAGTACCTACAGAGATTTACGCATTCAATCTGCCGAATATATTGCTTCAAAAAACAGAGAGGGCAATGCTATTGGCGGACTATCTGTTGGTGAGCCAGCCGAAATGATGTATGAAATGACTGAATTAGTTTGTGATATTTTACCTGCTGATAAACCACGCTATTTAATGGGTGTTGGCACTCCTGTAAATATATTAGAGAACATTGCCTTGGGGGTTGATATGATGGACTGTGTAATGCCAACCAGAAATGCTAGAAATGGAATGATTTTTACAAGCCAAGGTATTATAAATATGAAGAATGAAAAATGGAAAGATGATTTTTCGCCATTGGATATTAATGGAACTTCTTATGTAGATCAATTTTATAGTAAGGCCTACTTAAGACATTTGTTTGTGGCTGGCGAGCGCTTAGCTGGTCAAATTGCAAGTATTCATAATTTGGCTTTTTATTTATGGTTGGTAACCGAAGCCAGACAGCAAATTTTAAACAATACTTTTTACGATTGGAAAAATAAAATGGTAAAACAACTGGCAGTGCGTTTATAATTTAAAATTTGAAAAAACTCGATTTATATATTATCAAAAAGTTTTTGGGCACATTTGTGTATGCCATCTTGTTGATTGTATTGGTGGCCATCATCTTTGATATTTCAGAAAAAATTGATGATTTCCTTCAAAGTAAAGCCCCTCTGAAGGCCATTGTTTTTGAATACTATTTTAATTTTATTCCATTTTTTGCAAACCTTTTTAGCCCTTTATTTACTTTTATTGCTGTTGTGTTTTTTACTTCAAAAATGGCAAGTAATACTGAGGTTGTGGCCATCCTCTCAAGTGGAGTAAGTTTCAAAAGATTTTTAATGCCCTACATGTTGGCCGCCACTGTTTTAGCAAGTGTTTCTTTTTACTTAAATAATTATGTAATTCCACATGCCAATCAAAAACGTTTAAATTTCGAAAATACCTACATTAGAAATAAATATCGCAATAGCGAAATAAACATACATCGTCAAATAAAACCAGGAGAGTACATTTATTTTGAAAGCTATAATAACTTCGAAAACATTGGTTCTCGCTTTAGTTATGAAATTATTAAAGATGGCAAAATGGTTTATAAATTGATGGCAAATCAATTAAAATACGATAGCATAACTAATAAGTGGAAAGTACAAAACTATGCCATACGCACCATCAATGGCATGAAAGAACAATTAAAAACTGGAGTTGAATTTGATACGGTATACAACTTTAAACCTGATGATTTTAGCACACGTTTAAACAATGTGGAAACCATGAACAGGCCTGAGTTGAACAAATTTATTGCTGAAGAAAAAATGCGAGGTTCGGATGAAATTGCGTATTTTGAATTAGAAAAATACAGAAGAACATCGATGCCTTTTGCCACGTTTATTTTGACCTTAATTGGTGTGAGTATGGCCAGCAGAAAAACCAGAGGAGGCATTGGATTGCACATTGGTTTAGGTATGCTCATCAGTTTTTCCTACATATTATTTTTACAAGTATCAACTACATTTGCCACCAATGGTAATCTATCACCGCTTGTTGCTGTATGGATTCCTAACATATTATACTTTTTTATTGCGCTCGTTTTATTAAGATTAGCGCCTAAATAATACATCAACTTATCATAAAATTAAAGATGAAAAGAATCATCACCTACAATGTAAACGGCATACGTGCAGCCTTATCTAAAAACTGGTTAGAATGGTTAAAAGAAAGTGGAGCAGATATTATTTGCTTGCAAGAAATTAAAGCAAGTCCTGATCAATTGGATGTAAAAATATTTGAAAATGATGGCTTTCATCATTACTGGTATCCAGCGCAAAAGAAAGGCTACAGCGGTGTTGCCATCTTGAGCAAACAAAAGCCAGATCATATTGAGTATGGAATGGGCATTGAAAAGTATGACCAAGAAGGACGTTTTTTACGTGCCGATTTTGGTGATATTTCTGTGGTGAGTGTATATATGCCATCAGGTTCGAGTGGCGATGACAGACAAGCCTTTAAAATGATTTGGCTGAATGATTTTACTGAATACATCAATAAGTTGAAACTAGAAAGACCTAAGTTAATTATTTGTGGCGATTATAACATTTGTAACAAAGCCATTGATATCCACAACCCAAAATCTAATGCAAACACCTCAGGTTTTTTGCCCGAAGAACGCGCATGGTTTGATGCATTTTTAGAGATGGGCTATATTGATAGTTTTAGGGTGTTTAATCAACAAGCACATGAATATACCTGGTGGAGTTACAGAGCCAATGCAAGAGCAAAAAATTTAGGTTGGCGTATTGATTACAATATTGTAACAAGCAATTTAAAAGACAACTTAAAGGCTGCTAAAATATTGCCAAACGCATTACATTCAGATCATTGTCCATGCTTGCTGGATATAGATTTTTAGAGTTGTTGAGGCTATAAATTGAGATAAATTTGGTAACACAGCATTGCGCCAAAGACTGCAGTGAAATACTTTTTTTGTGATTTCGATAATGGTGCAAAAAATACTTGGTAAATTGTATGATTAAAATTTCTGTAAAATCATTTTTTGTAACTTATTGCTGATAAAACTTACTTTCTGCTATTTTACACTATTAGACTTTTAAATCCTTATTGAAAGTGATTTCAATTTGTATCAATGTATCGCTTGAATATATAGGATTCTAGAAGATTTCACCAACTAATTTTTACCATTATGCCCAAATTTATGTGTGTTTATTTCTTCTACAGCAATAGCCTATTTATCTAATAAATATTTGGGAAAACCACCTTTATGATTGAAAGATACAGCTATAGCCATCATAAGCTCAAGTACAAAATATTATTAAAAAAATATCTGTATGAGATATCCTTAGAATTCATAAACTTAAGGGATACCTTTATTGTTTATAGTTGACAAAAATCATTTACAAACTGCGTGTAGTTTTTCTTAGCATTATACTTTGAGTCCCAGGTATTGATGGCGTTTTTTCTAAAATTTTGCTTTTCAATTTCACTTAGTTTAAAATAATCTTTAATTTTTTGAGCAATTGCTTCTGCATTTGGATTAGCATCTAATAGAAAACCATTGTAAGCATCTTCAACTATTTCATGAACACCCCCTACATTGGTAGAAATTACAGGTATCCCATAACTCATCGCTTCCATCATCGAAACAGGAATTCCCTCGGTAGCACTAGTACTAATAAATACATCAAAAAATTCTTTAGACAAATAATCACTAATTTCATCATTCTTCATATCCCCTTTTAAATCATAGCTAATATTTTTATTTGATGAAAGTTTATCCTCAGTATAATTTTTAAATGCTTCAAACCTTTCAGGGTAATATGCGCCAATATGTACCCAATGAATTTTTATATCAATAATTTTTTGCAAAGCATCTGCAATAAGCTCTATTCTTTTAAAAGGCAAAATCCATGACAAACTAATAATTTTAACTACCTCATGCGAATCATATTGCGGTAAAGCGATAGCTTCATTAGTGCCTAACCTTGCAACATGCAATTTTCTTGTATTAAGCACTTTATGTGCATTAACAAAGTAATTTTTACCCATCTCTGAAATAAAATAAATTGCATCTAAAAGCTCATGCACCTTATCCGAAAAAGGAATGTAATTTAATTGGTGTCGCTCAAAGTAAATATCAGCACTATGGGCTCTACTTATTACTTTTATATTAGGATATCTTTTTTTGACCAAGCCACTAGCAACAGCATTTTCAAGCATCCAATAAGAGTATATGTAAATATCCTTAGAACCTAATTTATTTTCATCGTCAATAATTTCAATTAATTTTTTCTTATATTTAAATACCTTCAATAAATATACAATTATAGTTTTTATAAGAAGCAATGAAATCCTTTGCTTTCTTTTAAAAAAAATGTTGTAAAGTTCTTCATAAAATTCCTTTGAAAAAACTGCTTTTAATTTATCAAAAAAGGTGCTTTTTGATATATCGATGGGGTAATTGAGAAGTATTGCATTGTCTGGAATTTTACGAAAAAGTTCATCACTGTAATGAATGGGTATAATGTATATTTTATAAAATGTTTTAGCTGAAACATTAATCTCCTCATTGATATAATTATCATAATCAGCATAAGGATAAAAATATGAAAATAGGATAAGAACTTTATCTTTATTATGAATTTTAGTAGACAATTTAGCAGATATTAAAATTACTTCTTTTTGGCTACAATCAAATAATTATTCCAATTTGTATCAGTGCGTTTAGAAACATCACCAGGATAATACGAGGGATTTCTTTCTATATATTTTACTTTCTCATCCTTAAAAGCATGTCTATTTGAAATAATATTAAAATATTTACCAGCAGCTTTGTCAATAGTATGAGGAGCATATCTCATATAAGATAAATTATGATGAATTAAATCGGAGAAACCTAATGCAGGCGGGTATAAAATAAAAATGCATCCCCCATCGTTAAGCAATTCAGCAGCCTTTTTGAAAAACAAATCCAACTTACTTGGTACAATAAACATAAAAACACCTAGCAAATAAATTACATCAAATTTTTGTTTAAACTCATAAGTTAAAAAATTTCCATGATAAAACACTCCACTTGGGTTTATTTGTTGCGCCTTTTCTAAAAATTCATGATTAAGATCAATCCCATATTTTTTATTCTTTGAATTAATTGCTTGTAATGACAATCCTGTGCCGCAGCCAATATCTAATATGCTCCCCTTTTCACTAGTATTTTCTTTGATAAATTGATTAAGCTTTTCGTGAATAATATCTCTCGATTTTTGAATCTCAGGAATGTCAGAATAACCAGCATTTTGCTGTAAAGATTTACTATTATCGTATTTTACAGCTTCCCATCTGTAATTTTGCCTAAAAATAAAATCATCTTTTCCTAAAGGAATAAGTATAAGATTATTGACAATGAAATTATTTACAAAAATAGAGATGAATTTATGTTTTATTCTCTTTAAAAGCATACATTATACAGTTTTAAGTGCACGAAGTTAGAAATTAAAATCTAATAAGTTAAGTATATTAAATTCCTTCAACTGCGTATATAAAGATATAATTATTTAATTTCATAAATCAAATAAATTCAAACTTCTGAAAATCTATGATTTAAAAAGCATAAAGCAGACGAATTATTATGCCGAAAATAAATTTAACTGAAAAAGTATGAATAAAAGTAAACCCTATTGTCATCATTTTTTTTGAGCAATAATTACATAGGTATTTTGATTACTGTCTTTACTTTTTGATATATCGTCAGGAAAATAGTATGGGCTGCTATCAAAATACTTTACCTTTTCCTCTTTATAAGCGTGTTTATTAGAAATAATATTAAAATACTTGCCCACCGCTTTTTCTATCCTTATTGGCGCATGTCTCATGTAAGAAATATCTTGGTAAATAACATCTGACAAGGATAATGCTTGAGGATATTGAATATAAATGTAACCTCCATGGTTTAATAAATCAGCCGTTTTTTTAAAAAAATCATCCAAACTACTTGGCACCACAAACATAAAAACGCCTATAGAATAAATAAAATCAAACTTTTCTTTAAAATTATGTTTCAAATAATCGCCTTGAAATAGCGAGGCACCTTGATTTTGCTGTAAAGCCTTTTCTAAAAATTCAGCATTAAGGTCAATGCCATACTTTTTTTTATTTGTATTAATAGACATTAAAAAAATACCTGTACCACAACCAATATCAAGCACTTTGGCATTCGGTTGCAACACACTTTCTGTAAGCTTAGAGAGTTCTGCAGCCATAATATCTCTTGATTTTTGAATTTCAGGCGTATGAGAATAACCTACGTTTTCTTGTAAAGTCTTGTTATTATCATACTTTAATGACTCCCATCTATAATTTCTTTTAATAATAAAATTGTCTATTCCAAAAGGTATCATAATGAGATTATTAACTATCACATTATTGAGGCAAATATTAATAAGTTTGTGTTTGACTTTTTGTAAAAACAATCGCTTAATTTTTAATGAGGAACAAATCTAAAAAAAAAAAATTAAATCGTCAACTGATTCCTTTTTTATGGCTGATTAACCTGAATTATATAAATTAATTGACTATTTTCGCAGCCACTCACTAGCTAATTGCTTATTGGGTTATGATTAAAATAAAGAAATTTTTGCAATGAATTTTAAGTCAATCTATACGAATGAAACTGATACACTCACTTTTTTAAATGAAGATGAATATCCTTTGTATTTTTCAAAAAAATATCTCGCCTTTGAAAAACAAAATGGCAATGAATCAGTACTTTTTTATTCAGACGACAATACAGTAATTGCCTGTAGAATCTACACTAAATTTATATTTAAATTCTTAAAACCATATTGCCCTCCTTATAAAAAAGGAAACAGATTATCAGCTGAAGATGAACAAAAATTCCTCAATGAATGGGTAAAATACCTAAAAAAAACAAATCAATTTCATCGCATCATACAAAGTTATACGATGGATGTTTTTTTATCCTACCCTGATAATTCAGTGTACAGCCCTTTTGGTCAGATTTATTTTGATTTAGAAAATCAAACAGAAGAAGAATTGTTTAATAAATTTGCCTCAAGGTATAAAAGATATGTTAGGGAAATTGAATCTGCTGGCAATGCCATTGAAATAAAAACAGATAATGCTCAGTTAGATGTGTTGTTTAAGTTATATTCAGATTTACATAAAAGCCAAAATTTATATTTCGACAACTATAATTATATGAGTTCGATGTATAAGGCCTTAGCACCAGACAATTGCACTGTTACTAGCATTTATTATGATGGTGACATTGAAGGTTCCTTGCTTGTAACTCATAATACTAAAGAAGCGTACTTTTTATTTGGAGGCGCAGTTTATCCTACCAAATCAAATGGGAGTATTAAATATTTACATTGGGAGGTAATAAGAAAGTTAAAACAAAAAAATGTAAAAAAAGCCATTTTGGGCGGCTTTAGATTGAGCGATGTAAAGGGCACTAAACTTAATGGGATTCAAGAATTTAAAATTAGATTCGGAGCAGAAATTAAGAAGGGATTTTTATGGAAAATGGATTTAAATCCTTCTAAGGCTAAATTGTACGATAAGCTTATTGCATTGCAAGCAAAATTAAAAGGAAATAAAATTCAAATTGATGTGATAGATTATGAAAAGGATAGAAATGTAATTATTTAAATGAATAAAAAGCAGATTCTACTTACTTTTGACTACGAATTGTTTCTTGGTCCATCCAGCGGAACCGCAGAAAATTGTTTAATTAAACCTACCGAAAAACTACTTGAAGTTTTATCAAGCACAAAATCTAACGCCATATTTTTTGTTGATATACTTTATCTATATCGACTAAAAGATTTTATATTACAATATCCTAAAGCCCAAAATGATTATGATGCAGTTTGCAAACAAATTTTGGAAATTGCCTTACAAGGCCATTATGTGTACTTACACATTCATCCACATTGGTTAGATGCTGTATATGTTCCAGAAAATAATCAATGGAACCTCAGTAATATCAATCGTTTTGCAATAAGTAGTTTAACTGCATCAGAGAGTTATGCGCTACTTGAAAAAGGCTATCATTTATTAAAAGAAATAATTTCGGCCGTTAAACATGCACATAAAATAGAGGGATTTAGAGCAGGTGGTTTATTTATTCAACCATTTTCATTGTTTTATGATTTTTTGAAACAGCACCAAATGCCATTCGAATTTAGTGTCTACCCTAACTTTACCAGTAAAAGTAATCAGTGTGAAGTTAATTTTACCCATCTTCCAAAAGAGAGAATCTATAAATTTGAAGATGATTGTTGCAAAGAACAAAAACACGGTTACTTTACAGAATATACCATCTCAGAAATTAACATTGCTGGCATCAACAGAATCATTAATTCTGGTCAATTTAGATTGAATACTAAGGTTTTAAAAGATAAACCATGGGGTGATGGAAAGGGTGCACTGCATGTGATTAGCAATAACAATAAAAAAATTGGTATAAGTGGCACAGTTCGCGAAACAGCAGCCGTTGAATTGATGAATTTATGGAAAAATAAAATCTACTTGAGTTATCTGCAACAACATGATTTATTACATTTTTTATCGCATCCTAAACTGATATCACCACTAAACTTATTAGCTTTGCATAAGTTCCTTATTCAAGTAAATAAGAAATACGATCTAATTACTGATTTCAAACATTTTTAACGACAAACAGGTGCGCAACTCCAACGAACAAAGCATGAAAGAAGTGCTGGAAGCATTATTAAAAGCTTATCGGATTGAAAGTGGCGTAAACACTGCTATGATTGAAGCAAGTTGGCTTAAAATGATGGGAAAAACAATTGCAAAACATACTACAGAAATTCAACTGAGAGATAAAACACTCTTCTTAAAAATTGATGCCCCAGCACTGCGTCATGAACTCAATTTTGCCAAAGAAAAAATAAAAAATAACATCAACGAAGAATTTAAAATGGATTTGGTGAATGAAGTAGTGATTCGATAATCATTCTCAAATCAAACATCAGCTAATCAAACTGCTGCCACAGAGCCGAGGACCCGAGGATTCGGGAAGGCTCGCAGATTAAACTATTTTCAAAAAACTCGAAAAAACCGCAAAGCACACAAAGAAGTCCGATAGTTATCGGACGCAAAGCACGCAAAGGGAACTACAATCAACTATTTTAAAATTCATACATTCGGATTGTTATTAGCATCAAATCCGCATACTTATGAATAAAATCAATCATCAGCTGATCAACAGTATCAGCTAATTAGCTAATTAAATTGGCACATTTTATTATTGGCACATTATTTATTCTATTCATCCACAAACTCTGGAAAAAACTTTGCATTAAAATTAATTAAATACAATTTTTCAACTGCTCTCGTAATAGCAGTATACAACCATCTTTTAAACTCAGTATTCACCATTTCATCGGTCAAATAGCCTTGCTCAATAAAAACAGCTTTCCATTGTCCACCCTGCGCTTTATGACATGTAATAGCGTAAGCAAACTTTACTTGCAATGCATTAAAAAATGGATCTTGCTTTACCTTTAAAATCCTTGCCGATTTGCTGGTTACATCACTATGATATTCCATCACTTCATTAAACAATTTATTATTTTGATCATACGTTAAGGCAGGAGCATCGGCATTTATCGTATCTAAAATAATTTTAGCATCAAACTCTGGTTCATCAGGATAATCAACCAATCGCAAAGTAACATCGGCAAAGTTAAAGCCAAACATTTCTACATCTCTTTTTTTAATTCTTACAATTTCAGCAATGTCACCATTGGCAATAAAACTAGTCTTATCTTTATTGTCGAGCCAAAAATAATTGTTCTTCACTACCATTAAATAATCGCCTGTACTAATACTTTCCTCATGAAACTTGATTCTTCTTCTAATTTCCTGATTGTAGATATTTGCTCTTTTATTACTTCTGCAAATAATAATCGTGTTATCATCACCATATTGCTTATACGCATCATTAATAGCATCAACTAAATCAGCTCCAGGAAGCTTTATCATATCAGTAAACTTTTTTATGATGAATGAAGGCATATCTTCATTTTCATCTCTTATCATATTTCTAATAGCCGTAGCATTGGTTAAGATACCACTATCATTGGCTTGCCGAACTACCTCTGTTAATTCAAACTGATATACGTTGCAATGGAAATTTGTTTTTAGATATTCAGCGTTCAGGGCCGGACTTTCCGACATGCCCACTGGCGGTAACTGTGCAGTGTCGCCAATTAAAATTAATTTGCAACTCTCTCCATTGTATACATACATTAATAAATCTTCTAAAAGACTTCGATTCCCAAATAATTTACCTTCAGAAGCACTGCTGCCGTCTCCAATCATAGATGCCTCATCAACAATAAACAAGGTATTTTTATGTAAATTAGGCTGCAAAATAAATGCACCTTGACCGCTTGAATTTGTGACTGGCTTGTAAATTTTCTTATGAATTGTAAAGGCCGATTTTCCTGAGTATTGTGTTAAAACTTTTGCAGCTCTTCCTGTGGGGGCCAATAATATAGATTGAAATTTAACTGTACTTAAGCTTTTTATAACAGCACTTACAAGTGTGGTTTTCCCGGTACCTGCGTAGCCCTTTATGACAAAAAGTTCATCTTGAATTTCACTTAAAATAAAATCACTAATTTGATGCATAAGCAACTGTTGTCCTTGCGTTGCTGCATGTCCAAAGTGTTGTTTAAGTTCATTTAAAAACTTTTCCTTCATTGTTTTTTTCTCAAAAAGTGAACAACGAAAGTAAGTTTTAATTAGGTTTGTATCTTAAAATAATAAACCTTGAAATTTTTAAAAATTACCCTCATTGGAATTGCTGCCTTATTGGCCTCTTATCTTTTGTGTTGTTCCTTAGGAATATCAAAGTTCAAAACGAGTAAGAGTATTTTAATACATGCAACACCTGAACAGGTGTTTAGCGAAATTAAAGATTATAAAAAATGGCCAGCATGGAGCCCCTGGGCTCAACGTGATAAAAACATGGAAAATATTTATACAGGAAATCCAGGTGAAATAGGACATAAAAATGCTTGGAAAAGCAAATCAGAAGGTAGTGGTGCACAAGAAATTGTGGAAATTAAAAACAATGAATACATCAAATCTAAATTAGTATTTACCGATTGGGATGGTGAAACTTTTACTGAATTTATTTTAAAGCCAGAAGAAGAAAATACAAGCGTAACATGGACTATGGAAGGCAGTGAATTTCCTTTTATGGCAAGAGGATTTATATTTTTAATGGGTGGTAATAAAATGATTGAAAAGGATTACGAAGAAGGTTTGGCTAATCTAAAAAACATAGTTGAGGCCAAGCCTAAAGTAGCCTCTATAGCTTATGAAATTGCAGATGTTCCTGAAATTATTTACGTGGGTTTGCGAATGAAAATCAAAGCTTCAAAGGTTGATTCTGCCTTGTTTGCAAATAGTTATGGGAAAATAGGCAAAGCAATTGGTAATAGAACAGCAATAAATGGAATGCCTTTTTCTATTGGTCATGCTTTTGATGAAAAAACGGGAGATATGGATCTCGAAATTGCCTTACCCATTAAGAATGAAATTAAATTGAGTGGTGAACTTAATTGCAATAAAATAGCTGCAGGAAAATGTACAAAGTTCATTTGTAAGGGAGATTATGCAGGCACAGAAAAAGCATGGCCTCCATATTATGATGAAGTATTAAAAAAATACAAGCCTCGTTTTTCAGGTTATGAAGTTTATGCCAACGATCCTGCCACTGTAAAGTCGCCAGCAGATTATATCACTTGGCTAATGATTCCAATAGAATAAGCATCTAAAAAAACAACATTGATAGTTTCGATTTGCGGCTAAAGAAAGTTGGCGCTTTTTAACAACAAACTTTCTTTTAAAAAGCACACTTCAAATGTAAAATAAATTTTCATTAGAACCACAATGCAGCCAATTTCTTTTAGCCGTTGTTAGCTGCTGCCTTTCTTTCGTTCGTTGGCTTTAATTAAATTTAAATCCGAGTGCTTCTATATGTATCTTGTCTATTTTACAATTTTTCATTTCTACAGCATTAATAATTTTCTCTATGACATTTGCTGTCGTTTCGGCACTTGGTTTTTTAGAACCTTTCACGTTCGTTAACCAATCCATTGCATCCCGCATTTCATTGTCCATATGAAACTGTAGCACCGACATGTGTAAATCCTCAAATGGAATAAAAATCCATCTTCCATAGTAGGGTGGTCTTTTCTTTTCTTCTTTTGTAGTTGTAAGTTCAATAGATTTCCAGGTGTACATTGCCCAACCATCCATTTGGCTCGAGTTGTTCATTAAATTAACTTGCTGCTTAATTGCCGATAATCGGTTGATTCCAAATTCTCCACAGAATATTGGACGTTGTGTTGTTTCTGCTCTTTCTAAGTGTTTTGGTAATTGCTTCTCAATTTTATTCCCAAACCAACTGTAAAAATGAAATTGATAACAAGCATTAGCATCCAAAAGGCTATCATATTTTGAAAGAACATCCAGTTTTGTCGCATAGCCATTCCCTTCATAAATAATCATATGATTCGGGTCGTATTTTCTTATTGAGATAGTTATTTTTTGATATAAATCAATTAATTCCTTTTCTCGTTTCCGATTGATGTTTGGTTCATTGATTATATCGTACCCCAATATGATTTGTTCATCTTTGAAGTGTTGAGCTATTTCTGACCATATAGCAGCTGTCTTTAGCTTTGCTTCTTCAGAGTCCCACAAAACTGTTGCTCCTTTAGTATAATTTGAAACCCATAAAGTATTTTGAGGCTTAGCGGCATGCATCATTGAAAGAATAATGGCTACATTGTTTTCTTTAAAAGTGGGTAAAAGATTATCTAAAGTAGAAAATAGCGCTTTTTTTGTAGAATCGTTTTCAAATGACTCCGCGGAAAAGCCAACTCTTACAGAATTAAAACCCATTTTCTTCATAAGGTGTATATCTTCTATAGTTATGAAATGCTCCATCATCTGTTTAGAGAAATTGCCGTAAGCATTCATGCCGAGAATTTCATTCAAATTTTCCGCTGTAATTTTATGTACATTTTGTGCACCCCCAAAAATGTAATTCTCTTGGTAAAGCCAACAACTGACATTTGTAGCTTTAATGATGAAACGATTACCACTAGGATCTATAATATTACCATTGCTTCTATGAAAATATTTTGCCTCATTCGACTGAGAAAAAGCCGAAATGGTTAAACAGAGAAATAATACCGTCAATAATTTTCTTTTCATTTTTTTTATTGTCTGGGGTTTTGCCTATTGCACTTTTGTTCGTTAATACTCCATCATTCATATAATACAACAAATCGTTACTTAGCATCTCAAATGTTGGTTGTCTTCAAAGCGTATTTTTTACTAAAATATCTTCCCTTTTCTGTTTAACCTTAATCCTAACGTAAACTGATTCATTAAATGGCCACTTGTGACGCCCATTTTACTCATATTATAAGACTTAAGCGAAATCAGACTGCTTGAAATAATGTAGAAGTGTTTGAAGTTTAATCCTATCGAATACCTTATAT
>JBILPB010000203.1:0-4490 GCA_044374175.1 Bacteroidia bacterium
TTGCTGCTAGTCCTTTCGGAATTCTAGGTAGTCTCATATGTTATCGTCTACGGCCTCGGCCTTTTTTACGCATGAAATAAAATACAGCTACAACTGCAGCAATAATTGCAAATGGCAGATATGTTTTTTTACCTGCTTCGCCTCCAAAGGAGAAACCACCAGTAATAGGAGTGCTTTTTGCACTTGGTTGTAATGAGTTCATAACGCTTTCATTTAATGGAGAAGTTTTATTTTGTGACGCTTCAGCAGCTGCAGACCTGCCACTTATTCCCCCGATTAATTTTCCAAAAATAGTCTTAGGCTTTGTGTAGGTTTTTTCGCCCGCAAGAGCCTTTTCTATCTTGCTTTGTTGCAAAGCTCCAAGCCCTGCACCAACCAAAGGAGCTAATTGAATTGCCATAGGATTGTTTGTCGAATTATATCGATCACAATTGGACATAGTCAGATTTTAAAACAACGGTTGAACCGCCAGCACCATTGAACAGTACTACCTGAGAAATCAAACCCGCTCCGCTGTCCGCATCAATTGCTACCAAACCCTCAAGGTTTCCATTGGTATCCGAAATGTGATAGTTAGCATATAACGCTCTTAATTCAGCAACGGTGTATTCGTCCGTAAAACCATTTGCGAAAGTAATTTGAGCCCTCAATACATGTGTTGCGTCAAAAATCAATGCTTCGAAATTGTCAAAAGTTGCGTTAGCACTTGGGTTGATTGATTGTTCAACTGCTCTACGTGCCACATTTGAAATATTTGTGGAAGCGGCAAAAACGTTAAGAGTAAAAGCAATACCATTTGTGCCCGTGATTGTAGTCGCTTTATTAATTCTACCAGTTGCAAGACGTAAATATGATGCAGTTGTAGATTGATTTGCAGCCGATGGGTCGGACAAAGCGGCACCCGAATCAAATTTGGCAAGTGCAGTTAGTCTGTCAACGTTTGTAATTGACATTAACTGGGTACCTGAACAAACTACCGAAAAATTTGACAATGCCTGGTTAACATCGGCAGTATTTGAGATTAGAAATTTCTCAGGTAGAAAGTCTAGGTTAAAAACGGCAGAAGCCGAAGCAGGAAAGGTTCCGATAAGAGCCATATAAGATTTGATTAGTTTCTGTTTATTGTGTGAATTAACAAAAATTTCTATGAAAAAAAAAATTTCTTTAAAAATTTTCAATAAGTTTCTGTAATTTTTTTGTCGGAGAAGCGTGGACTTAGATAAACCCAATAGCACTGTACTCTTTTTGTATAAATTTTAACACTTTTTCAGAGTCTAAATAGTAATAATCAATTTTAATTGATTCACCATCGCCTATAAAAATTTCTTTTGTTACCTTTTTTTCTTCCATATCAGGAAATTCTCTTTGAAGCCTTTGAGGATGTACTAGGATTCTATCAAAAATTGGAAAATTTCGAGAATATCCAAAAGACCTGGCATAAATTACCCTGGCTTTTAATCCTTTACCATTAAATCCTTTTGAATGTGCTTTGCTCATATATTTTGCAAAGTATCCCGATATGTTTTTTATTTTTTTGCAGGGATTTGCCAAAACATCAACAGAATTTTTACTATCCTGGCAAATTAATTTATTCCAATAATCTTGTACAAATGAAATTTCTATAAATGGAGTTGAAGTAATTAAATGAAAATGAATGTTGCCTCTTTCTTGGGCTTCTGAGACCCAAACATAATCACGCAATCCATTTGCTACTCCCCTATCATAACGAAGCCTTAAACCTTCTAAAAGACGCTGAAATTGACCACTATAATATTGGTCTGTTACCTGGTAATCTGTTTGAAGCTTTTGAATTGTAAAGGTCCAAAAAGTAGAAATTGGATTATTTATGTGTAAACAAGTTACAACATTATAAAACCGGCCCCTACGGGACCGGTTTGCTGAAAAATTTTTCTTACCTCCTTTATCCCTGGTAAGGTTTTCTAGGTTTTGTTCATCAAATGAGCAAGCAAAACCGGAAGGGTTTAAACTTATCATTTTTGGTATGCTTCAAGTACAATTTTCAGGTATTCCCTATATGATAGTTCACCTTCCATTGCATCTTTCCAATTTTTCCACATAGTCCAAGACCAGGATGCCGAAAAATCGTCTAATTGCATGAATTTACGATCTATTGACCCATTAACCTTTTCAAGTTCATGATTGATAATATCAATCGTTTTAATGTGTGGACGGATTGCGACTTCTATTCCAAGTCTTTCTTTGTTGGGTATCATTTGTATTGGGGTTAGGTATGATTCAAATTAAAGCAAAAAAAAATCTATGTGCAATGCACATAGATTAATTCGATTAAACCCCCAATCCAATAGAAAAAAACAATGGCGACCGATTGGCCGCCAAATGTTTACTTGCTCATTTGGTCAAGTTGCACCCCTGCATTGCTTGACATTTCAAAAGTATGGGTTTTTTACAAAAAAGCAATTATTCTCCTTCAAACTTATAAAATACGACAAAATTTAAATTCCATCTTAAATTAACAGTTGCCAAAGTTTCATATCCAATACCTTGGGCTAAAGTTCTTCCTAATTGAATAAATTTTACCGATTCATAAGGACTTGCAAATTTTAAACTGTTAGTAAATTTTCCAATTGAAAAACTTTTGTTTGCTGGTGTTTCTAAATCCACAGCGTAAATATTTGTTGCTGCCATAGATCCTCCGATTATAGGTCTTTGCCCTCCTACTGCAATATCAATACTCCAATCATTGACAATTGCTCCGTTTATAATTGTATTGGTTTGAGTCTGTATAGTTCCTAAAACATCAATTCCGTAAACATTTATATTTTTGTAACCTTCAATATTGTAGGTACTTGTAGAAAGTGTTGAAACCTGCCAAAAGTGTTGGGCTGCTCCAGTGGTCCACTGTTTTAATTCAGTAGCTCCAGAAATATTACTTATTAATTCAACCCTAAAATTGAAACTTCTTAAACAATCCATATTAAACGGGTTTAGAAAATAGTTGACGTTCTCTTTCTCTCCTAGCAACAAGTCCGCGATTTATCATCCCATCTGATATCCTCCAGTCTGCAAATCTTAAAGCCGAACCCGTGTAATTTCCTTCATTTAATAATCTTAAAACAGAACTTTTTGCAAATGCATCTGGTCCAATATTGTACCTCAATGACAACAAAGCAAGTTGTTGATTTTTGTTAATTGGCACTTTTATAAGACTGTTTAACTGTTTTCTCATTGATTCAATATCCTTTTGAAAAAGTTGTAAGGCCTTTTCCTCTGTAATTGTTTGGGTCATTAATTCAAGTTCATTTGGTTGAATTTGGTGACCATATCCAATAGAATATAATTGTTTTCCGTTTTTGTCTTTTCCGTCTGGTTTAGCCTTAAGTAATGGACCTTGATTTCCACTTTCTTGCCTTACAATCCATTGGAAAATTTCGTCAAATGTTAAAACCGTTGTGCTAGCTGCCAAAGGAGTAGGCTTATAGCCCATCGTTGGTTTTGGTACTGCTGGTTTTTTCATTTTTATAAATCGGGAAAGAACGTAAAGAATCAATACCCCAGCGGCAGAGAGATAAACCGTATTCCAAAATCTTGATTGCTTTTTCAACGGATTGCATTAATATCTATCTAAAGGGACACTTACATATCCCCTGTCTTCTAAAGATTGATTTGTTTTAGGAGCTGGCTTAGGCGATGGTGCCGGACTTGGCTTTGGCGATGGTGCAGGACTTTGCTTTGGTCCTTTTTCTGGCAAAATATTTATAACTGTACCACCTGTAAATACTTTATATAAATTGTAAAGTCCATAACCTACTACTGCTACTGCTGAAACTGTAACCGCAATTTTTACAATAGGAATAGCTATTGCGGCAGCAATTACAAGAGCAAAATATCCAAGGCATACTAGCAAAATATTTGCAGCTGCATTTTTAAATATATCCATAGGAGGGAACGTAATACCTAGCATTTCTACTAGCTTTTTAACTGTTTCCGCCACTGGCTTAATAGTTAAAAGGAATGCCACTAGGGCAATAATTGCCACAATGCTAAAAAGCCTATGTGGAAAGTTTCTAAACGGCAATACTTTGCGAATCATCTTCTTCTTCTGTTTTTCTTAATATAGATTTAGCTAGTTTGGCTTCTCTGGCTTTTTCCAAAATTTGAGAACGCTCTTGATTATTCCCGCTACCCTGGCGGATCTTGCGGGAAACGAAAAAGACAACAACAGCCACAATACCGCCAATAATAATAGGTAGTAACTTTCGTGCATTTTCCATTTAGAATTTCTTTTTAAGAGATTCTAATTTTTTACGCATGGCCACAATTTCTTTTTTGCGGTCATCTACTTTTTTCTTTTGTGCCAACTTTGTTTCCGCTTTACGGATTCTTGCTGCTAGTCCTTTCGGAATTCTAGGTAGTCTCATATGTTATCGTCTACGGCCTCGGCCTTTTTTACGCATGAAATAAAATACAGCTACAACTGCAGCAATAATTGCAAATGGCAGATATGTTTT
>JBILPB010000204.1:0-4487 GCA_044374175.1 Bacteroidia bacterium
TTTGCCACCATATTTGTATATAAGTAAGGTGCCTCTGATGTGCGTATTTACTCCAACTGCAATGTTTGCTGGATTATTTTGCATATTAGAAATAATAGTTTCGGGATAAAAAGTATAATCTGAACCATTGACTTGTTGTGCATTCTTTTTTACTAAATCCTGCTGGTGAAGCCTAATGATATAGTTTTGTAAAGAAGTGCGATAAATTATTCCTTGCAATAATTTAATGATTATTGTTTTCATTGCCTAAAAGTACACTTTTGATTTTACTCACAAAAGAATTTATCAATGTTGGCTTTCCATATCCATTTTGATAAAGTTTTACTATTTTCTTTCTGATATGAATGTCTTCTTTAATTTGAGCAGGAAAATCAATTTTTGAGCAGCTACCTATGGGATTATTATCTGTTAAAAAATTACCTTTTTTACTATGTACCCCACTCCCATCAAAACCTTCATTAGCAATTAAATTAACTCCTGGCATTAAAAAAAACTGTTTCTGGCTAAAATAATACAGATAAAATTCAACTGCCCACGATTGAATTATTCCCTGCTTTGTTTGTAAAAACATATCACTATAAACATTGCCAAATACATTGAATAGCTGTTGTTCCTGCGTTGCAATTAAATCCAAATTAAGTTGATCTCGTTTTTTAATAAAATCGTCCCAAACTCTTTTATATGTAGCCCATCCCCAACATGACCCTGTTCTTGTGAGGTACGGTTCAATTTCATTAATTGGAAATGAAAAGCCCGAAATGCCTGCTATCTGAGGTTCATTTTCATACTTTATTAAGGCTTCATTCATAAAATTCAAAAAATCTTTTCCCACTATAATATCATCTTCCAGAACAATTATGTTTTTATAACTTTGTAACACATGTGAAATACCCTTTGTTATTGATTTTGACAGGCCAATATTTTCATTCTGTTCAATTATTTGTACCGATTTAAATCCATCTACTGTTTTCGAATATTTTTTCACCTCCTTAATTTGCTGCAATTCTGTCTGGCTCGCGTGTGGTTTACCACCGTCAATAAAAATAAATAAATCTGACTCTTTACTTTCTATACACAACTGCAAGGCAGCTATGGTATGCATTGCGTGTTTTGGTCTATTATAAAGGAAGATTGCGATTGGAGAATTCAAATTTTACTTTAAATTAATGATTCAAATTTAACACATAAAAGTAATAAGACAATGATTCCTTAAATTAAACGCTACAAAAAGACTATCGATTTTTAATATCCACAAAATGAAATTACCTTTGCTACCCTATCTTTAAAGAATTTAGTTTTATGAATTATCCTAAAATTTCAGTGATCACGCCTTCATACAATCAAGGACAATATATTGAAGAAACTATTTTATCAGTACTTAATCAAAATTATCCCAATTTAGAATATATTATCATGGATGGAGGAAGTACTGATAATACCGTAGAGGTGATTAAAAAATATGCCGATAAAATAACTTTTTGGGTAAGTGAAAAAGATAAAGGACAAGCAGAAGCAATCAATAAGGGATTTAAAAAAGCTACAGGCGATATTCTATGCTGGTTAAATTCCGATGATTATTATTTTGGTGAAACGCTTAAATATGTTGCAGAAAATTTAGACATCTCAAAAAAAGAAATTTTGTTTGGCGAAGTAGATCATATTTTTGAACCTCATGGTCAAATTAAACCCAGCAATGCGAAAAACAAATACGAAAATTACCAATTAGAGTTATATGATTACATTATACAACCTGGTTCATTTTGGACTAAAAAAGTGTGGAAAGAAGTTGGGCAAGTAAATGAAAGCCTACATTTTGTTTTTGATTGGGATTGGTTTGTAAGGGCTAAAAAAGCAAACACCAATTTTAATTATCACAAGAGAACCTTGGCAATGTATAGGGTGCATGATGCTCATAAAACAAGCAATGGAGGCGAAAAGCGCCAGAAAGAAATTGAGTATATGTTACGTGAATATAGTGGTGAAAAAATGTTGAATGCCTTTATATTTATGCGTGACGAACGACAAAAAATAGATGAAGTATTAAAATTTGCAGTCACTAAAAAACTTACCCGATTTGATATTAAATTGTTACGATTGAGATTTCCAGCTAAATTTTTATTAATACCAGATATTGCTTTAAGGCAGTTGTATGAATTAACCTGAGTTGAATTACTCTAATTTTTAAGGTTTAATTCTTGCTCAAATATTCAAAGGTTTTAAGATAACCAGCCACCACAGTGTGAATATTAATTTTATTTTCAACTATTTCAAGAGAGTTTTTGCCCATATTTTTGCATAACACCTCATCGTCTAACAATTTTTCAATCTTCGATTCTAAACTTTGTTGGTTCCCACTTTCAAAATACAAACCATTATATCCTTCAATAACCAGGTATTTTTCTGTACCATCACATACTGAACAAATAACAGGTAATCCATAAATCATTGCATCATTTATCGATAGACCACCCATACCCGCTAGCACGTAGATGTTACAACTCATTATTTTTTTGCCTAGTTCAGTTGGATCATACACAGCACCCAAAAAGTCAACTTTATCTTTAACTCCTAATTCATTAGCTAAAGCAATTAGGTTATTCTTTTCGGGTCCTTCGCCAATCACCATTAGTTCAATTTCGGGATATTTATGTTGAAGATTTTTTGTGGCGCGAATAAGCATATCTACCTTTTTCCATTCAACAAGCCTACTAAGGTGCAGTATTCTAAATTTATTTTTAGAAATGGGGCCTTCTTTAAGTATTATTTTATTTTTTATGTCGAATAAGAAATCAGTATCAGGAGAATTGTACGTAATAAATATTTTTTCTCTGGGTACACCATAACTACCGAATACTTCAAAGGCTTCTTCTACATAATTTAAATGAGCATCAATCCAATTATACATTGCTTTATCCTGTTCAAGTTGTTTTAATAAACTTTCGCGGAATTTTACATCTAAATAAAGTGTTTTAAATATTTTGTCGATGCCCACCATCTTGAGTGTTTTTCTTAAGAAGGAAGACAATGATTGAAATTCAGGAAGTTTGGCATTTTTTATTTTATTCTCAATCTCAATTTTTCTTTCATGATAGGTTGAAACCCAGATCGGAATAGTTTTATAAATAATTTTAATCCCATCATTTTTAAGCTTGGCTCTAATTTTTTCATTTAAGAAAAGCCACTTAATATGTGCTTCGGTAGCCAAAATAAAGGCAGGTTTAATTTCATTAATCAATGCCTCTAAACCCACGAATGAAAGACTGTTAGTCACTGCATCAACAACTTCTTCTAACTCAAAAATTTGAAAGTTAATATTTTCATCTGTTTCAAAAACACCATCTCCAATGGTAGCACTTCTAACTTTAGGTTTTAAATAGTATATATCAATATTTGGTGTGCTATTTATTTTACTTGTAATTAAATTAAAGTAGTGGGTTGAGCCTGAAGTTATGAATAAAACCTTCATTATTGGGTGTAAATTTTATAGTAAATACTTGTTCGTTGAAGCAATATTTTTTGAGCTTAGTGATTTAAAATTTGGCAATACAGTGATTTATATTGTGATGCAATTTTTGTTTCGTCATATTCTAATGCAGCGTCAGATGCAAACTTACTACAATCGAAAATATATTTTTGATTTAAGAAATTATAAATTTCGGCAATTAGTTCTTTAGCAGAAACGGGGCATAATATACCATTTACTCCGTGTTGAATGATATCAGGAATACCGCCAACATTAAAAGATAAGGCAGGAGTGCCACAGAGGATAGATTCAATTAATACATTGGGCAAGTTATCGGCCAAAGAGGGCATTAAAAATAAATCAGTAGCATTGTAAATTTGCGCCATTAAAATTTCATCATTCACATGGCCAAAGCTGTGCACAGGCAACTTTTGAGAAGTATTTCCTACACAGCAAAAATACACCTGATCATTATTCTTAAACTCGTTAACTACATTTATTAAAAAATCGAAGCCTTTTCTTTTGTTATCAATATTGGGTGTGATGTAGGTAATTAGTTTTTTATCCTTAGGAAAACCTAAAATTTCTTTACAGGCTTGTTTGTTTAAGGGTTTAAAAACTTTACTATCGCAGGCATACTTAATATGATGATGCTCAAAACTTCGAGCAGCCAAGCTACTTTTTGAAAGGTTGAATAACCATTTGGATGGTCCAACAAAATGTAGATTTTTAGCTTGTAATAATCCCTTACGTTTTACTTCTAAAAAATGAGAAGCTATATTATTTTGAGCTATTTGAGGACAAGATTTACAGCTGTCATTATATTGTTCACAATCCATACTGTAGTGACAGCCTCCTGTAAACGAGTTCATGTCGTGCATGGTCCATACGATTGGTTTATTGATCTTTTTAAAAAATAATTCAAAATCAATAAACTCTGCCACCCAATGTAAGTGAATAATATCAGCTTGTTTCACCAAGGCATGATTTTCGGGACTAAGGTTTGAAAATGGAGAAGTAAACA
>JBILPB010000205.1:0-4477 GCA_044374175.1 Bacteroidia bacterium
GGTAGTAGCGCTGAGCCAGAAAAAAAACGTGAGTTTAAACGCAGAAGAAATTAAACATTTTCTAAAAATAATAACTGTAAAAAAATCTCAAAAGTTTCTTTTGAGATTTTTTTTTGCCTTTTAACCTCCTCAAATTTAAATCGAGATTACGATGTAGGAATTTATGATGAGCAAAATTTTACCATAATATCATGAGCCCACGGACTATTTTTATTAAAGGTTTTCGCAAGCCATTTTGAAATTCAAATTGGGAGCAGGTGCCCAAGTTTGAAAACCATCAAAACTTAGTAATGATATGAGTAAATTTCTTAATGAGGAATTAGGGTTAACTTGTTTTTTTATTGTTACTATTGCCAAAACATTATATATTTGTAAATCGAATCAAAATAATTAATTATAAACCATCAATATCTAAATTTTATGAAAAAAATCTATTTGTTATTATTAGTCACGTTGCTTGCCTTTGCGGGAAACCCAAAAACTGCCTTTGGGCAATTACCACCGATAGCTTGCGGAATTAATACTTTTAATGTATTAGATCCTACAGATGCAATTTATCCTTACGGAATTGTAACAGGATCAGGACAAACAAACTATACTGCTAATTTTAATGCAGTAGTATTTTCAGGTGATTTATTTTACGAAGGTAGTTTTTTATATAACTACGAGTCACAAGATACTACAATATTTCTATTTGATTTACTGCCAGGTAACTACGAATTTATATATTGTGGTGGTCAGCTAACTTATCCTTTTACTGTCAATCCAATTGCCTGCGATATAAGTTTATTAAACATTGGCACAACAGATGTTTCAGGTGCTGGTTGTACTCCAAATGGTGTCGTTGATTTAACAGCAACTAGTTCAACAGTTGGCGCTACCTATTATTATAACCTTACTGAACTATCAACATTTGTTGAATATACTGGACAAGATGATGGTTTTGGAATTATTTCTATTACTGGTCTTTCTGCAGGTAACTATGCATTGTTTATTTCAACTGAGCCAGATGTTTTAAATTCAACTTGTAATTACAACCAACTGGTAACTATCAATGAGCCAAGTTGCGATATGGCTATACCAACTTTTGGTGGTTCAAATGCTACGTCTCAGGGAGCATCTGATGGTGCTTTGACTGTATCGGTAACAGGAGGTTCATGCATTCCTACAGCGCCAGGTGGAAATCCTATTTATAATATATATGCTGAACTCAATGGCAATTATTATGCTAATTTAGTTTTTAATTCTAACAATGGGAACTATGAACTTTCTGGTTTAATGGCTGGTACATATACAGTAGTTGCAGAAAATGGAGGTACTACATGCTTCGCCTCACAGGATATCATAGTAGGTGAAAATGGTGGTTGTAATTTAGCATCTCCTACCATTAATGCCACTAACACAACAATTTGTAATGGAAGCCCTGCGACTTTATCTTTAGATGCTGGCGCTTATGATTCATATCAATGGATATTTGAAGGAAGTTCTTTAATGCCTACAGGACCAGGCGGCACAAATAACAGTTATTCGGCCTATTGGGGAGGTAACTACTCTTGCATTGTTACTTTAAATGGTTGTACTGCGGTTTCAGATGAAGTTCTTGTAAGTCTTGGTCTTCCTCCTTCAGCCTCCTTAGGTGAAGACCTATATTCATGTGGTCCTTCTTTAACTGTAACTTACCCGGTTGCAGCTGCTAGCTATTTATGGAGTACAAATGAAACTTCAAATTCAATTAATGTTACAACAGATGGATGGTACGCTGTAGGCGTAATTTATGATGGTGTTGCTTGTGGTCGTGTAGATACTTTTTATGTTTCTTTAAACAATGTTGCACCAATTGCTGATATCACTGTAGTTGGAGCCAATCCTTTTTGTATTGGAACTACCATTGATTTACAATCTGCATCATCAACTGATAATACATGGAGCACTGGTCAAACTGATGCTACTATCACTATCAGTTCAGGAGGAAATTATACTTTAGAAGTTGTTAATGCTATTGGTTGTACAGCAACAGCAAGTGTAACTGTAGCTACTCAGATTTGTGTGCCACCAACACAGTTAGCCAATGGAGTATGTGGTAATTTAAATTATGTTAAAACATCAGCTATTGCTTGTGTATTAGTTCCTAATGCTACTCAGTATGAGTGGGAATTTAGTAATGCCAATGGTGTTTATGCTACTATGTTATCTCCTTTAAATTATATTGCATTGCATAATGTTACTCCAACCTTAAATTGGGGTACTACATGGTCATTAAGAGTTAGAGCAATTATTGGTAGCAATGCAGGCGTGTTTAGTTCACCTTGTACTATTGGTATAATAGCTGATCCTGCAATATCGGGCATTCCAGTAACACAATTAAGAACACAAGATTGCGGTAAGTTAAACTATCGTATCAATGCAAATAACAGAATTATTACCTTACCTGTATCTGGTGCAGTTCAATATGAATTTGAATTTTCAAATGTAACAACTGGAGCTGTTATTGCAACTGCTTTAAGACAATATAATGTTTTGTTTTTCAATACAGTTACTCCATCATTGCCTTTTCCTGCTCAATATAATGTTAAAACTAGAGCAAGAATTGGTACAACTTGGGGGGCTTTTGGACCGGCTTGTATAATTGGCATTATTGGTTTAAATCGTGATGGCGCTGAAGCTAATCAAGAATTAGCATATGATGCTGATGGAAATGTTATTGTTGATGCTCCTTATTTCGATTTATCTGCCATGCCAAATCCATATAGCGATATCACATCAATAGTAATTAATTCATCAATTAATGAAAATGTATATGTTCAGTTTTTTGATATGACTGGTAAATTAGTTGAAGATATTAAAGTTACAACTAACGAACGTTTCAATGTTGGTGCAAACTTAAGTAAAGGTATTTACCTTTTAAAAGCACATAGCGATAGTGGAAATCAAGTAACAACTAGATTGATTAAAACAAACTAGTTATTGCTATAAATTAAAAAAGAGCCTGAGTCAATAATGACTCAGGCTCTTTTTTTTGTGTGATAATTGTTCTTGAAAGCAGAAAAATAAAAATGGGATTTCAATGCACGACCACCCTATAAATGAAATGTTTAATATCAATTGCAATTAAGAATTAACATAAACTATTTAAAACTAAAGTTTTTCGTAGTTAATGAAAGGCCTATTTGAAATAACCATTGAGAACCCTTAAGCCAACTATACTATATTTAATTATTAGACATAGTAGTTTATGATTGAAATGATATTAAATTTAAATGCTAAGTTTAAATAAATGACATAAAAAAAGGTAGCTTTAATTGCTACCTTTTTTTATTTTTAATCTTCTATAGTTTCAATAGTTTCAGTATTTGGAGCGCCTTTTTGTTGTTTTGAAGACTCTTTACGCTTTGCTTTCCAGGTTTCAAATTGTGCGGGCGACAACACCTTTTTTAATCCTTCGTTAAAAATTTTACGACTGTTTTTAGCTTCAGCCTTAATTTTTTCCTTGTCACCGTTTGCTTTCATTCTTATGGCTTCAACAGTTTTAAAATGATCTAATGCTAGACTTTTAACCTTTGTTTTTTGGGTTGCTTCGAGTCCAATTGCTTCGGTCATTTTAGCAGTAAATTTCTCTGCTTTTTGCTCAGGACTCTTACTATTACCTTTCTTCTCTTGCGCTAATTGCGTAGTAGTGTTAGCTGTTGTTTTTGTTGATTTTGCAGTTTGTGCATTTACTAATTGAAACGCAAAAAGCAATGCTGCTAAAAAAAATGTCTTTTTCATATAAATTTGTTTTAAGTTCGTGATTTGGATATAAGTTTTGTATATTAGTTTAAATACACCTTGTTAAAAAATGAAAAACATAGAATTATGATGATTTCAATTTTTCAATTTCAATATCAATATCAATAAACAATTGGTTTATGCCAGCAACAGTTTTTTTTACATAATGTGGAATTTGGTCAAGATTGGTGCCTTCTTTGCCATTTTGCTCAATATAAAGAAAAAAATCTCGTAGTTCATTCATACCCAAATTTCCAACACTTGATTTTAATTTATGAGCTGTCTTTCCTAACAATTCCCACTCCTTATTCATTAAATGATTTTCTAGATGCACCATATCTTTAGGCACTTCACTTTTGAAAATGGCTAAAACTTCAAGCACAATTTCAGTATTATTGTCCATAAGCTGCAATAAATAGCTTAAGTCTGGTTTGTCAAAATGATGGTTGTTTTCCACTGTATTTGGCCTATTAAGGTTTGAATAAATTATTTTATTTTATTGGTGCAAGTACTTAATAATAATTTAGAGCCACAATATAAGTATAATAGCATTATTATTATATAATTGAATCTTAAAAGTATGATTAATTCTTCAATAATTAATTTTATGCAGGTACTTTTAGTATGATTCAATAATGTCTTAAATGCAAAAACTTGGACACATTTTTCTAAATATTTTTTTGACTAAGCGGCTTCATTTTTCATACTAAAA
>JBILPB010000206.1:0-4475 GCA_044374175.1 Bacteroidia bacterium
TAAAATTATTTTAGGTGCTCATGCCGAAGTATATCCCGATTATATAGGTAAATGTATTGAAGCATTTAAAATTGATGAAAAATTAGGTTGTGTAGGTGGCATCATTGAAAATGTTTATGAAAATGATACAGCTGAAATAATAGGAAAAGCAATGTCTTCGGGCTTTGGAGTTGGAAACGCACATTTTAGAACAGGTGAATTGGATGGATATGTTGATACGGTTGCCTTTGGCGCTTATAAAAAAGAAGTATTTGAAAAAATCGGCTACTTTGATGAAGAACTTATACGCAACCAGGATGATGAATTTAATTTCAGGTTATTGAAACATGGTTTTAAAATATATTTATACCGACCCATTCGTTCAAAGTATTATGTAAGAGCCTCTTATAAAAAGCTCTACAAACAATATGAGCAGTATGGCTATTGGAAAGTTTATGTCAATAAAAAACATCAAACAATCACTACATTAAGACAAATAGTTCCTCTTTTATTTGTAATTTACCTGATTGGAGGTGCATTTTTATCTATGCTGCACCCTATATTGCTTTATTTTTATTTAATTGTGCTCGCATTGTATTTCCTTGCCGGGATATATAGTGCCGCTAAACAAACTCAACAAATAAATACAATGTTAGGTATTGTAAAAACATACTTTATACTTCATTTTGCCTATGGATTGGGCTATTTAAAGGGAATAATAGATTTTCTTATACGCAACAAGTCGATTAAAAATGAAGAAAGTTTAACAAGATAATAATACAATTATGATTATTGATTTAAGAAGTGATACCGTTACCAAGCCAACAGCAGCTATGTTGCAAGCCATGATGAATGCACCTTTAGGCGATGATGTATTTGCAGAAGACCCAAGCATTAATGAATTACAAACATTTGCAGCAGACCTATTCGGAATGGAGGCTGCACTTTTTTGTCCTTCGGGCACTATGACCAATCAAATTGCCATAAAGGCGCACACACAGCCTGGCGATGAGTTAATTTGTGATACTGCCTCTCATATTTATAATTACGAAGGTGGTGGCATTGCATTTAATTCTGGCGTTCAAGCAAAATTACTGCATGGCCACAGAGGCAGAATAACTGCTGCACAAGTAGAAACTGCCATCAATCCCAATTATGATTGGCTTACAAAAACGAGCTTAGTAAGTTTAGAAAACACTGTAAACAGAGCTGGAGGTAGTATATATCAAAATAGTGATATACAAGCAATTAAGGATGTTTGTATAAAGTATAATTTAAGATTGCATTTAGATGGTGCACGCTTGTTTAATGCCTTGGTTGTTACCAACGAAAGTCCAAAATTGTATGGACAATTATTTGATTCAATATCAATTTGTTTATCCAAAGGTTTAGGTGCACCTGTAGGATCCTTATTGCTTGGTAATCAAGATTTTATTGCAAAATCAAGAAGAATTAGAAAGGTTTTTGGCGGTGGCATGCGTCAGGCTGGTATTTTGGCTGCCGCAGGACTTTACGCTTTAAAAAACAATATCAACCGTTTGCATGAAGATCATGAAAACGCAAGAATGATTGAAAATGCCTTAAAAAAATGTAGTTTTATTAAAAGCATAATGCCAGTTGAAACCAATATTATCATTTTTGAATTGATAGAGGGTATTGAAGCCAATCATTTTGTACATAAAATGAAAGAAAACAACATTCTTTGCACAGGCTTTGGTGGTCAATCAATAAGAATGGTAACACATCTTGATGCTCCCACTAATATGTGCACAAAAGTGTGCGAGGCCATATCAGCAATGAGTTTTTAAAAATCTATCTGCAGCCGTTATTTTTAATAATGATTTTGGCTTCGCCATTGCCCATTTTTTTTGATTTGTACCAATCTTTGCAGGCCCCTTCTTTATCACCGAGGTTCTTTTTAACAAAACCTCTATTGTTGAAGGCTTCCTGGTTTTTTGGGTCCAATTCAATTACCTTGTCAAAATCAGCCAGTGCTTCAGTATAATGACCTAGTTTGGAATGCGCACTACCTCGGCTTTGATAAGAGAAAATTTTTTCTGGTTCGGCAGCAATAACAATTGTATAATCTTCAACTGCTTTATCATATTGCTCTGTTAATCCATAACAAAATGCACGTTTTACGTAAGCATTCCATAATTTAGGATCGCTTTTAATTGCTTTGCTATATGCTGCAATCGCCTCGGTATAATTTTGTTGTCTCGATCTGGCTTCTCCTTCTTTAAAATAATCCTCGGCCGACTGTGCTTGAATATCAATTGAAAAGAATAAAAAGAAAACTGTTATCGATAGATTTTTGGTCTTAAACATAATTTTTAGTTTTATTATTCGTTGTATTTTGTTTTCTTTAGTACATTCGCACTCGCTTTTTACAAATAGCAAAATTTTGGAACAAATATTAAGCCAATTACGTAAAGAGCCAACTAAAGGTTAATAAATTATTAAAACTTGTCGAAAACTAAGCTCTCAATTTCATCAAATTTTATGAAAAAGTTGCTAATATTTATAATGGCAAGTGTCCTATTTTCGGGGCTAGCAAACGCACAAGAGCCCTTTAAAATCTACGGAAAATATATGGTCAATGGAGGCTCTGTTTTAGGGGCCCAAATTAAAATAGAAAAAAACGGAGTGCAGGTAAAATTAGTAGAACAAGATAAATCCAAGTTTGAATTTCCGTTGGAATACGATTGCGATTATGTTTTTAGTTTTATGAAAGATGGCTATGTTACAAAAAAAGTGCAGGTTTCTACCAAAGTGCCAAAAGAAAAACAAACCTTAGAATTTGAGTCGTTTAAATTTGACGTAGAAATTTTTAAACAATACGAAAGCGTAAATACAGTAATTTATAATCAACCTGTAGGTAAAATTAGATTTAATGATGTGTTAAATGAATTTGATTATGATACCGATTATACCAAATCGATACAGAGTGAAATAAACAAAGCAGATGAGGAGCTAAAAGAAAAAGCAAAAGAAGAGCTTAAACAAGCTGCTGTGGTGGTTAAAACTGAAGCAACAGTAAGCAATGCAAATACTGGTGGAGGTGTTGATTTAAGTAAAGCGTTAGGAGAGGGGGTTAAACCAAAAACAGAAAAAAAAGGAAATTCTTCACCAAATAGCGCCAGTTCGCCAATGCCTACCAAAACATCTGCTTTATCTGGAATTGTTACCATGGGTTCATACACAGCTGCGGTTTATTTAAATCCAAATATGAAAACCTACGGTTGGATTAATTATGGTGATAATGCTGGACGAGTTGAAATTGCCACCAAAGAAGAATTTGATGCAAAGTTTAAAGAATATATGGAGAAGTAGTTTCTTTTTATTTGACTAGTCTATTTAACATAATATTAATTATAAGCAATTTAATAGCATAGAAAAAGCCCTGTTTACAAGGCTTTTAAATATTTACTGCTTATGGTTTGTTAGGAATCTGTTTTAAGGTTTCCAACAAATAACTCCAATATTTTTGCACCGAAGAAATACAAACTTTTTCATCTGGCGAATGTGCACCATGAATGGTTGGTCCAAATGAAATCATTTCGATGTTTGGATATGGACCATTTAAAATACCACATTCTAAACCAGCATGACAAGCATTCACATTTGCTTTTTCTTTAAACATTTTTTCATACAGCTCGCTCATTAGTTTTACAATAACGGAGTCTGGATTTGGTGTCCATCCTGGATAAGATCCTCCATAATCAACCTGCGCGCCAATTAATTCAAATGACGAACAAACGGCTTGTGCCACTTCCATTTTTTCTGAATCAACGGAGCTTCTGGTTAAGCATTTTACATTGTATGAACCATTGCCAAGCTCGATGCGGGCTAGGTTATTCGAACTTTGAACCAAATCTTTGATAGCCGCACTCATTCTAAATATGCCATTTGGGCAAACAGCCACTGCCCTTAAAAAGTTGCTTCCAAACTCCTTCGACATCACCGTTTTGGGCGTTTCTATTTCACTATGCTCAACTGATAATGCTGGATCGGTGATGCTGTTTTCAGCTTTTATTATTTCAGCAATTTCATTTAATCCTTGGTAAAAAGCTAATTTATCATCAATTTTAACACAAACTACCGCCTTAGATTCTCTGGGAATAGCATTCCGCAAACTTCCACCATCGATACTCGAAATTTCAATGTTTATTTTTTCTGCAATAAACATCAAAATGCGGTTCATTAATTTATTGGCATTGCCTCTGCCCTTGTGAATATCCATTCCAGAATGCCCGCCAGTTAAGCCTTTCACTGTTAAATGGCAGGCAAAAGAATTTGCAGTTGGTGCATTTTCTGTATATTTTGCTTGCGCTGTAACATCAATACCTCCCGCACAGCCAATGGTTAATTCGTTATCTTCTTCGGTATCTAAATTTAACATCATGCTTGCATCCAACAAACCTGGTTGCAAATTGATGGCACCTGTCATTCCGGTTTCTTCATCTATGGTAAAAAGGGCTTCAATAGGCGGATGT
>JBILPB010000207.1:0-4461 GCA_044374175.1 Bacteroidia bacterium
TGGATATTATTAATTACATAAAAAACACGTGGAAATAAATGACCAAAAATTGGTATTGCTTTAAGTTAAAATCCTAAAATCTATATTGCATAAAAAAAATTGATATGTTGTTTAGAATATAGTGCCCCCATATTATAGAGTTATTATATTCATTTTGATTTTTTAAAAATAGTAAGCCCCAGAATCCCACCATTTATGAGATGTAAATAAATATAGATAGTTTAGAAACCCATTATTTAAGATAAATGCTAATGTATTAATTGAAAGAACTTAAATATATATAAATTAATTTAATAATTCTAATTATTTATTTAATTTTTTTTAAAATCAATAGCTAATCCGTCTTTGTTAGAATTGGATATATCTAAACTACATCTGATGTTTATCTTTTCCACAATAAACAAAATTGATTGACGGTCCATATTGATGTTATATTTATATTGTTTAGTAATATTAATAGGAGGTAAAAATTAATGGTTGAATTTAACAATGCAAAAATAGACATGCACTTGGCAAATTGTGTCAAAGTTCAATACCTTTGGCTTTTAAAGCAACTTACATGGAAGACTTCAATAAAAAGCGATTGTACAAAAAATGTATTGTGAAACTCCTCCGTGAAAAGAGACTTTCTGTGAAGGAACTTATGATTTCATTGAACGATATTTTAAAAAATGAATATGGTGTTGAACCTATTTCCAGACGCACCTTTGATAGAGCCAAAGACAGTTTATTGGAGAATGGCTATCAAATTAACTCTCGAAAATTCAATGGCCAAAACTATTTTGTACTAGAAGGAACACCTGAAAACAGTGCACTAAATGAAGACGAGAAGCTTACTTTCCCATTGCTTTTAGGACTATTAGACACAGAGCACACAATGAGTTCTGTTGAATGGCTTAAATCGGCTTTAATGGAAGAATTTGATTATTCTGAAAATGATTTAAAAAGCTATCCTTATTTTATACATGTAAACCCCAGTTTAAATCACAAGGACGAATTGTTATTGTTGGCAGGCCAAATAATTGAATACATTAAAAAAGGTCAAGCTATCCTATTTAATTATCAGAAAAAAGCAGTCACTGAATTTAAACAAGTAGCTCCATTGCAAATTCGCTATTATGACAATCGATATTACATGTTGGCCAGTATGATTGATGAAAAAACCGATCAACCAACCAATCAACTTCAAACCTACTGCCTAGATATGTTTGTTGAAAAAAAAGTAAATCCAGCAGTAGATGAAAGTGATGAAAACACGTTAGAACCGAAATACCTTTATTTTAATTATGATGCTTTGTATAAATCCACAAAACTTGATGAATTATTAAAACATAGTTTAGGGATTTGGTATGATTGGCAAGAAAACAAACTTAAAACCTTTCGGTTGAAATTTACCGAATGGGCTATGGGAATTGTAAAGAATAAAAAAATACACTCTTCTCAAAAAGTAATTGAAGATACTCCTGAAAGCTTAATTATTGAAATCACAATTTGGGATAATCCAGAAATAGATTATTTTTTGGGAAGGTATGGGAATAAATGCGAAAGGTTAAATTAGCAATTCGGTTCGTTTACTATGCTCCGAAAATCAATTTAAAAAATCCAAACTTAGCAATCAGGGTTTTAAACCCAAAAAAGGCTTTGAATTTTTTTATTCATGATTTTTAAATTTTATTTTAAATCTAATTCCAATACTTTGACAGGTTTTGACTATAATAAATCCTACTATTGTAATTCATTTAAACTACTATGATTTCAAAACAATTTATTGAAGAAATAATAAGTGCAACAGATACGCAACATATTTGCGCCAACATCATAGCTCAATACCAAAAAGCTTACAAAGTAGATACAACTAAATTTGAATGGGTTTATTTGGTATATGGTATCCAAGATGACCAACCAATAGTCTTTTATTTAAGTTATTTAGACAGCATAACAGCCTTACCTAAGAATAGATTTTCTAGTTATGTATCGCAAGTAAACCAATCTTCTTTTGCCGAGTTATTATATTTGGTGAGTCATTATGGTGCGTTTATAGATAATGAAGACAGTGGAGCCAACTTATCACTTTTAAGAGATACCCCTAAAAAAAATACTGTTCAACATTATTTTGAAAGCACTTTTGGGAAATTACTATATCACTACCAACTTGAGCAATTATATTGTTCGTTAACGCAATCTAACGCAGAGGAAGCCATTGCCTTTAGAAGAGAAATAAACGTTAAACGACAGAGTACTTTTGAAAAAGCAAAAATGATTGCCTTGCCAACTGGTGAAAATTTATTTGAAGTTATAACTCAAAACTTACACAATGGTTTTACCACCTATCCAAATATAAAAGAAGCGATTGCATTACATAGTTATTTAAATCAATAAACCATAAAAACTATTACTGACACCAGCCCAAATCATCTTAAAGCCAAAGTTGTTTAAAAGTAAAGAAGCATCTCAAAAATATTTTACGCTCTCTCTAAAATCCAAACCATAGAAAGGTAAAAGTGAATTCATTTTTACCTTTCTATTTCCTAATATTGTGCACATCTAGGTGTGGTAAAAAAGACTCAACATATATGTTAAATGGATAATGAAATAACAAAACAAATCTTGTGTAGGAAGTAATCCTAAATTTATGAAAAGTGTTTTCACTGTTTTCCTCAATAATTATTTAACTTTGCCTAATCAATAAAAAAAATGGAATCTACAACCGAAAAAAAGGCAGTTATAATTTATGCAGAAAGCACACCTAACCCTGCCAGTATAAAGTTTGTGGCTAATGTGGCGCTTAACCCTGCTCCTGCTATCGTTTTTACCGATGTAAAGGTGGCAAAAAGTTGTCCGCTTGCGCTTGAGTTATTTAACTTTCCTTTTGTGCAAAGTGTATTTTTAGCATCAAACTTTATTACAATTACCAAAAGCAACCAGGTAGAATGGACTGAAATTATGAATCCTGTGCGCGATTTTATAAAGTCATATTTAGAAAGCGACAAGCCTATTTTTAGCAAAGAAACGCCTCCAGTGGTGCATTTAGATGGCAGGGCAAATGTAAACGCAGATGCCAATATAAAGCCCTTTAATGAAATTGAAACTAAGATTGCAGCGGTGCTTGAAGAATATATAAAACCTGCTGTTGAAGGCGATGGCGGGGCCATTAGCTTAAAATCTTTTAATGAGGGTGTGGTAACTGTAATTATGCAAGGTTCTTGCAGTGGCTGTCCATCGAGCACTATGACACTAAAAGCTGGCATTGAAGGATTATTAAAGAGATTAATACCAGAAGTACAAACTGTAGTAGCAGAAGAAGCCTAATGACAGCAACAAGCCAAGCCAATAGCCTTAAAGACCAACTTAAAAACCCCATGATACGATTCATGCTAAAGGCTGGATTGGTATATGTTCTTTGGGAGTGTTTAAATTGGTTTCAAATGCATAATGATGCTTTTCATACGATTTGGTATGCCATGCATGGAGCGGTTAGAGATAATATTGTGTTTATGAGTGCTGGCATTTTAAAAATGCTTCAATATGATATAACCCAATATAATGAAGTAATTATAATTAAAGGTTCGGCAGGTGTGGCGGTTGGTCCGGCTTGTGTAGGTTTTGGATTATTGTTTGGATTTGCTGGATTAATTATTAGTTATCATGGTGCTATTAAATCAAAGCTATGGTTCATTGCTGTTGGTTTATTGGGCATACATACTATCAATATTTTACGTATTGTTATTTTAGCTATTATTTCTAAAATCAATAACGATTGGGTTGATTTTAATCACAAATATGTATTCAACACCATCATTTACATTTTTATGTTTTTAATGTTTACCTGGTGGGTTAGATATGTGGAAAAGCAAGAAAAAGCAAGTTCAACTTCCTTAGAAAATATGAATTCTTAAATTATGAAAGTAGCTGTAGTAGGCGCCACTGGATTAGTAGGCAGCATGATGATTAAAGTATTAGAGGAAAGAAACTTTCCTGTTTCTGAATTTATTCCTGTGGCCTCAGAAAAAAGTGTTGGCACGCAGGTAAATTTTAAAGGTAAAAATTATGCTATTATTGGCATGGAAGCGGCTATAGCATTAGCGCCTGATGTTGCCTTGTTTTCGGCTGGTGGAAGTGTTTCGTTAGCTCATGCCGAAAAGTTTGCTGCTAAGGGCACCGTAGTAATTGACAATTCATCGGCATGGAGAATGCATAAAAATATAAAGTTGATTGTGCCAGAAGTAAACGGTGATGTGCTCAATAAGCATGATAAAATAATTGCCAATCCTAACTGCAGCACTATACAAATGGTAATGGTTTTAAAACCTTTGCATTTAGCTTATAAAATTAAAAGGGTTGTTGTTTCCACCTATCAATCGGTAACAGGCACTGGTGCAAAAGCGGTTAAACAGCTGATGGATGAGCGTAATGGAAAAAAAGTTGAAGATGCTGCTTATCCTTATCAAATTGATTTAAATG
>JBILPB010000071.1:0-16067 GCA_044374175.1 Bacteroidia bacterium
TGCTCCCGTGGCAATCAAAGATGCAGCATTTGTGCAGCAATTGTTTAATACCAAGGGCTGGTTAAAATACATTGGCGATAGAAATATACATTCCATTAAAGAGGCCGAAAACTTTATTCATAATGCCATGGCAAATGCCAATGCAGTTATTTGGACAATAACGGTAAAAGAAAACCCTACGAAACTGCTAGGCATAATTACCTTAATCAAAAGAGATTATTTAAATTTTCCTGATATTGGCTATGCACTGCTCCCAAAGGCAATGGGTTTTGGATACGCACACGAAGCTACACTGGCAGTAATTAATGATATAAAAACAAACAGTTTATTTGAACAACTCAATGCAATTACTCTAATAGAAAATGCACCATCCATAAACCTGCTTAAGAAGCTTAACTTTAATTTCGAAAAAGAGATTTTTGAAAATAATGAAACGCTTAGCATTTACAAACTTAACTTGCAATGATACCTGGCAATTTTTTTTGTAATATATTCAATATGCTTTTATTAAAATAACTCCATTGCCTAAACCATATTTTAACACTTAATCTTTATTCGAAACAAACAATTCATTGAAACTATATTTGAAGCAATAAACCAACATAAACACAATAATTATCAATATCTTTAGCACGCCAAAAACAGCTTCAAATTGCTCAACAACGACACCCAATCAATACTCTTACAAACCCCTTACGAAAAGCGCTTGGCCATTATTGCCGAAACCTTTAAGCAATTGCAAAAAGATATCGGTATCGAAGATGACATGTTGATCTTTGAAGGAAATCCCGAATCGGCCTACCAACAATTGTTTGAATGTATTGAGCCTTACTTATTCAATTTACTCCAAAGTAATGCACAGCGCTTTGCCCGCGTGCTCTATAAAGTAGACATCAGCGAAAGTGCATTAAATAAAAAGTTATTGGCCTTTCCCGAAAAAAGTTATGTACGTGTAGTAACCGAAATGGTTATTTACAGAGCCTTTCAAAAGGTAATGACTAAAATGATTAGCCGCGAAAATTTAAAGTAACATGCTGCTGCAACAATTTAAAGCATTTGTATCACAAAAGCAACTGATGAAGCCCTCAGAAAAGCTGCTATTGGCGGTCAGTGGTGGTGTTGATAGCATGGTGTTGTTACATCTTTGCGAAAAAGCAGGTTATGATATAAGTGTAGCGCATGTAAATTTTAAATTACGGGGAGCCGCTGCTGATGCCGATGAAGCTTTGGTTAAAGCTACTTGTAATGAAAATAAAATAGAATGTTTTACAACAAATTTTGACACGCAAGCCTATGCCAATAAAAATAAATTGTCTATCCAAATGGCCGCGCGCGAGCTACGTTACAACTATTTCAATACATTAATTAACCAGCATCATTTTGCTAAATTAGTCACAGCCCACCATGCCGATGATCACATAGAAACATTTTTTATAAATTTGCTTAGAAGCAGCGGTATTCAAGGCCTTACAGGTATTCCTGTGCAAAATGAAAACATCATCAGACCACTTTTATTTGCTACAAAACAACAAATAGAAACTTACGTACAAACACATCAAATAAAATTCAATACCGATAGCAGTAATTTAAAAGACGATTATTTGAGGAATTACCTCCGACACCATGTTATTCCTACAATAAATAAGGCCAATACAAATGCCAACACACAAATTTTAAACAGCATACAACATCTTAATGATGATGCTAGTTTATTACAAGAATTACATCAAAAAACATTTGAGACACTGTTGAAGCAGCATGCACATGGCATAAGTATAAATAAAACCAAGCTACTCGGCTACACCAATGCGGCACACCTACTTTTTTGGCAACTAAAAAACTACGGTTTTAATCATGCTCAAGTGCAAGATATGCTTGTTAATGAAGAGAGCGGTCGTATTTTTTACAGCAACACACATCAAATTTTACAAAATAGAGGTGAGTTAATTCTAAGCATACTACCCACAACAAGCGATGTTCAAGAAACTGTGATAGAAAACAGTCATCAAAAAATTGAATCACCAATTCCATTAAAATTACAATTACTTGATGCTAAAAACATCAATTATAAAAGCGCTCAAGCCTACCAGATATATGTAGATGAAGCAAAAATTCAATTTCCGCTCACCCTCCGCAAGTGGCAAAAAGGCGACCAAATGCAGCCTCTGGGCATGAAATATCAAAAAAAAGTAAGCGATATTTTAATCGATAATAAAGTAGATCTACTCACCAAGGCCAACACCTATGTGCTTTGCAACGCCAATAAAGAAATCATTTGGCTCATTGGTCATCGTGTAAGTGAAAGGTTTAAGATAGAAACGAATTGTACAAAAGCACTGCACATCAGCACTTTATAATTCATAAAAATAATTTGGGCAAAGCCCTCCTGCGGAGGGCCCGGGCTTTGCGCGGTACATGGTACCTTGCTCTAATCCCTTTTGCAAAATCACGTCTCATAATTCCCCTCCTTGGAGGGGTTGGGGGTGGGTAAAAAATGCTGAATGACAATAATACAGCCCAATGATGATAAGAAAATAATAAACAAGAAATAAAAAACAAGGAATGTTGAATGAAAATCAATATTCATCAAATCATTTAACCGTTATGGTGGCCTTGAGCTGCTATCTTCCATTAATTGGAGCAATTACGGCCTAGGCATTTACACCATTCAGCGCAAAGCAAATAATAAGGTTTTTGTGTTTGAAGTAGAAAGCTTGATGTAAACCTTCAGTGCTTGGTGTAGACCTGTCAGGTTTACAAAAACCTGACAGGTCTAAGATTAAATTTTACTCATGAAAACTCAACACCGAGTGGCCACCATCCAACAAATACTTATCGCGTTGGAATAATTTTACATCGGAAGCCACCATTTCTTTAATCAATTGCTCAACCGTTAATTTTGGCTCCCAGCCTAGTTCTTTCTTAGCCTTACTGGCATCACCTACCAACAAGTCAACTTCACTCGGGCGGAAATATCTTGGATCAATTTCTACAAGAACTTTACCAGTAGCTTTATTAATACCTTTTTCATCAATGCCAGTTCCTTGCCACTCTAATTCAATATTTACTTCTTTAAAAGCCAAATCAATAAAGGTTCTCACACTAATTTTTTTACCTGTAGCCAAAACATAATCATCTGGCTTATCTTGTTGCATCATCAACCACATCCCTTCTACATAATCGCGGGCATGTCCCCAATCGCGCTCAGAATCAATATTGCCCATATAAAGCTTTTCCTGCAGTCCTAAGCTAATTTTAGCTACTGCACGAGTTACTTTGCGTGTTACAAAAGTTTCTCCACGTACTGGGCTTTCATGGTTAAATAAAATACCATTACAAGCATAAAAGTTATAAGCCTCGCGGTAATTTTTAGTAATCCAAAATGCATATAATTTAGCTACGCCATAAGGGCTGCGTGGGTAAAAAGGTGTAGTTTCTTTTTGTGGAATCTCTTGCACATCGCCATATAACTCCGAAGTAGAAGCTTGGTAAAAACGGGTTTTGTTACCCATATTTAAAATTCTAATGGCTTCAAGAATTCTTAATGTTCCAATACCATCAGCATTAGCGGTATATTCAGGAGTTTCAAACGAAACCTTAACATGGCTTTGTGCAGCCAAGTTATAAATTTCATCTGGCTGCACTTCCTGTATAATTCTTATTAGATTGGTGCTATCGGTTAAATCGCCATAATGCAAAAAGAATTTTACTTTTTGCTCGTGTGTATCTTTATACAAGTGGTCAATTCTATCAGTATTAAACATAGAACTTCTTCTTTTTAAACCATGTACGGTATAGCCTTTTTCTAACAACATTTCTGCTAAATAAGAGCCATCTTGCCCTGTAATACCCGTAATTAATGCAACTTTAGACATAAGCGTTTTTTATATAAGCGGCAAAGATACTAAATTTATAAATATTTTACGCTTATCCCTTATCCTACCAGTAATAATTTTTTTCTTTCAATTTACCTTGCATTTTTAAATTGAAACGTGTCGGTAAAACGCAGCAATAGCAGTCATGCCGAAGCCTCGGCACAGAGCATAAAGTGTAAAACTAATACATGTAGCAGAATATTTTGCAAATGCGAACAATGATCTGAGGTGGCATCTGAGCGCCATGGTGCTTTGATGCCAATTGCCTTGTTTTATCGATTCCACGAATTTTTTACTCACAAGTGTTTGCTTTTTTATTGAGTTCATGGGCTCGCTTTGCTCGGCTGCTTACTTTTTTTTCGTAAAAAAGTAAGTTTTGCCAGCACTAAAGCTAATTAGAACTTCCTAATTTATGCCGAAACATCGGCAGCAAAATGATGCCGAAACTTCGGCAGGAAAAGAATATCAATTAGAATGTATGCGATTTTAAAGACATAATATAAATTTTATTTTAATGGTGCAAAAATGGATAAGTATAAAATATTTTAACACTCTTTTTATTTTGTAGTTTTTAGATCAGTAATCCTATTGGCTTGGTTTTTGTAAGCAAGTTAACAATTTTTGCAAATATGGGGTACAAAAATTGCCCTTTATTCGTATTAGTTTTGTAAAAAGAAAAATGCTCATTTAAAATTATGAAAAAATATACTTCAGTTTTATTTACATCGCTTCTATTGGCAATGGCTGTTTACGCTAAAGATAAAGAAGCTTTTAACATCAAAATTAAAATCAATAACCTGAGTAACACCCAGTGCTATATGGGTTATCATTTTGCCGAAAAACAATATGTATCAGACACATTAAAGGTAGATGAAAAAGGGAATATGGTTTATACTGGCACCAAGCCTTTGGATGGTGGCATTTACCTGGTTGTTACACCAAATAAAAAATATTTTGAAGTAATTGTGGCTGGTGAAACCGAATTTTCGCTCGAAACGGATACACTTGACTTTGTACAACATATGAAGGTAAAAGGCTCTAAAGAAAATGAATGGTTTTATGCTTACCTTAAGTATATGGCCAATAAAAGTAAGGAATTAGAGCCGCTCAATAAAAAATACGAAGCATTAAAAGCAAATAAAGATTCTGCCGAAGTTTTAAGAACTAAAATGACAAAAATAGATAAAGAGGTAAAGGATTATAAAGTTAACTTTATGAAAGAACATCCTACATCTTTCTTAGCTAAAATCTTTAGAACGTCTCAAGATCCTGATGTGCCTGAAGCGCCAATCTTGCCCAATGGAAAAAAAGACTCAACCTTTGCCTATAAATATTTTAAATCCCACTTTTTTGATGGCGTTGACTTTAGTGATGCAAGATTATTACGTACGCCACTGATCTACAACAAATACAAGCAATATCTTGAAAAATTAACCTACCAGATCCCTGATTCTATTGCTGAAGCTTGCATTTACATTATCGAAAAAGCGAAAGCCAACAAAGAAGTTTTTAAATACACTGTTGTATATACTACCAGCACCTACGAAAGTTCAAAAATAATGGGTATGGATGCCGTGTTCGTTCGTTTGGTGGAAGAATATTACAACACCGGTCAGGCCTTTTGGGCTGATTCTACTTTAATGTTCAAAATCTCTGACAGAGCAAGAGTTTTAAAACCACTGTTATTGGGTAAAAAAGCACCCAACTTATTATTGTATGACGATAAAAATCAATTACAACCATTATGGGGTGTTAAAGCAAAATATACAGTATTGTGTTTTTGGGATCCTGATTGCAGTCATTGTAAAAAAACAGTACCTCAATTGGGTGAGATTTATCATAAAAGCCTAAAAGCTAAAGGATTTGAAGTATATGGTGTTTGCACCGAAACCGAAGGGGCAAAATGGCATAAGTTTATTGAAGATAATAAGTTAGATTGGATCAATGTAGCAGATTTGGAATTGCACAATACTTTCAGGTCTGTTTACGACATTAGCAGCACGCCAGTGATTTATATTTTAAATGAGAAAAAAGAAATTATCGCTAAAAAGTTAGGTGTAGAACAAATAGAAGAGTTTACCGACAATTACATGAAAATGGAACTCAAAAAGAAGTTGAACTAATACATCTGTTTATTCATTTAACCACCTCCATTTTGCATAAAATACATTTAGAAGCAATACAATTATTTGCTTATCATGGTTGTTTGCCCGAAGAAGCCTTAATAGGAAGTAATTACACCATTGATGTAATGATGGAGACAGATTTTACTGCCGCAGCTTTGGCCGATGATTTAAGCCAAACCATTGATTATTGTGTAGTATTTAATATTGTTAAAGAAGAAATGGCCATTAGAGCAAACTTACTTGAAAACGTGGCTCTACGCATGGTAAATAGGCTTAAACGAGAATTAAAAGACCTAAATAAAGTTGCAATTACAGTCACAAAATTGAATCCACCCATGAACGGGAATGTAAAAGGGGTTTCAATTATCGTTGAAGGATAGGAAAATAATTTGCTAATCATAAATATTAGTTCTATTTTTGGTTAAATAATATTTTTAATCTAAACTAAATTACATGAAAAAACTACTACTCACCATTTTTACAATGAGTGCATTATTTGCAAATGCACAAACATCTTTAACTACCGCTGTAGACTTTACAGCAAAGGATATCGATGGCAACACCTTTAATTTATTTAACAAGCTTGATGAAGGAAAATATGTGTTTATAGATTTCTTCTTTACGCAATGTGGCCCTTGTCAAGCAACAGCGCCAAAATTGCATGAAGCTTTTGTAACTTATGGTGCTAATGCGCCAACTGCACCAATGTATTTTGTATCTATCAATCGTGATGATGACAATGCTACAATGCACACATGGGAGTCTACTTACATGAATCCAACTGGTCCATATCCTAGAGGAATTAGCGGAACTCAAGGAAGTGCAACTGGTGGCGCACAAACCTTCAGCCAAACCTATGGTGTGAATGCGTATCCTACAATGATTTTAATTGCTCCTAACCGTCAGGTGGTAGAGCAAGATATCTGGCCTATTAATACGGCTGCAGATTTTGCTCCGTTTTTCGCTTCAAATGGCATTTACCCTGGCGTTGCTGGTGTAAACAACGTGGTTGTAAATAACAATATCAGTATTTTCCCTTCACCTGCAAAAGATGAAGTAACATTAAACGTTACTGGCAACAAATTAAATGGTGTTAGAATGCTTGATATGATTGGCAATGTGGTATTGGCACAAAATTTTGACAATGCACAACAAGCTAAAACAATCAATATTTCTAATTTAAAGGCTGGTGTTTATTTTGCTGAAGTAAGAATAAACAACACTGAATTAGTAGTTAAGAAATTTGTAAAAGAGTAATTTTACGCCAAACACGCATTAAAGCCGCTTTTCAAAGAGCGGCTTTTTTATTTTATTTATTTAAACTTTGGATTCAAATTAATTTTTGTAAATTTGCAATCCTTTACAAAAATGGTCTCGTGGCCGAGCGGTTAGGCAGAGGTCTGCAAAACCTTGTACAGCGGTTCAAATCCGCTCGAGACCTCCACAAAAAAGCGCTTTAGTATTAACTAAAGCGCTTTTTATTTACATACATTTTCTTAGGTTTGTGTAAATAAATTTCCTAAAAACTATGCTCAAAGCCATTTTACTCGTTAGCATTGGAGGCGCCATTGGCAGCAGTATGAGATATTTAACTTCCTATTTTATGCAAAAATGGCTTGCTCAAAATTTTCCTTGGGGAACTTTTGTGGCCAATTTGTTGGGTTGTTTGCTCATCGGTGTATTGATGGGCTATTATAGTAAATCACCACTCAATAATAATGATTACCGATTGCTTTTAGTGACAGGCTTTTGCGGAGGATACACTACTTTTTCGGCATTTGCACTCGAAAACTATAATTTATGGCAACAAGGAAACACAACAGCTGCTATAGTTTATATTGCAATAAGCGTTATTGGCGGCTTAGTAGCTGTGTTTAGTGGCTTTGCCTTGAGTAAAATTTAATTTAAAGCCTATTTCTTCTCAAAAACAGCAATAGTCTTGCTTTTATCTTTCAGCATCAATTGATTTTTTACAATTTTAAAGCTTACTGCTTTATATAGTGCTTTTATAAATTCTTCTTCATTATTACTGTTTTCACATTCCATTTTTGTAGCACCTATTTTCTCGAGAGATAATTTACCGCTCTCAATTTTATAATTCCCTTGAAATTTATTGCAGCCAGCAAATCCCTTGAAGGCATTATCTGCCGAAAACACAATGAAACTAGCTAAGCCTTCATCATTTTTATTGATCACTTTTTCGTTCAGATTGGTTAATGTCCATTCCGTTTCTGTTAAAGGTAAATTCCCTTTTTCTTGTGCCTTTGCTACAACGTTAAAGCATAAAAGCAAGCAAACAATTACAGTGATATTTTTCATGTTAATCAATATTTTTTTCAATACAAATCTAATATTTTATATGATAAAACCACACTAATAACTAAAAAAAACTATTCCCTTATCAGGGTCGTATTTCCCTGCGTATTAATGGTTGAACCAACAACAACAGCATTAATGTAATAAACATAAACTCCTGCTAGTGCAGGCTTACCTTTGTAGGTTCCATCCCAGCCCGAATTTTGATCAGACGTTTGAAAAACCAATTCACCCCAGCGATCAAATACTTTAAAATCGAGCTCTTTTATACAATTTCCTCTTACTTTCAGCACATCATTTATTTCATCACCATTGGGTGTAAAACCACTTGGCACAAAAACATCGCCACATTTTAATTCTACTTCTATCAATACAGTATCGGTAGCAATACATCCATTTTGATTTACAGTGAGTACATAAACCGTAGTTACTTCTGGTGTGGCAAGTGTTGTAGAACAATTTGTGCAAGATAAAAACTCAATAGGCGACCAATTATAAACAGCATCCGAAGGCCCACTTCCTACGAGTTCAATGGAAGTACCAGCATCAATAATGGCATTGAGTCCTGCATCAACTGTAAAAGCACCTGAAGTTGCTACTACACCTGAAAATATTTGAACACAACCTAAAGAATCAGTGACAGTAACAGTTATCGTTCCGGGAGGCAAACCAGCGGTGGAGTTTGATGTTGAACTGTTATCCCATTGGTATGATAAACTTCCAGTTCCCCCACTTGCAGTTACTTGAGCTGTGCCTGAACTGGTGCCACAAAATGCGGCTGTTACTGTTAAGTTGGCTGTAATTAATGTTGGTTCGCTGATGGTAACATTTGCCGAACCTGAGCATCCTAAGGAATCAGTGGCAATTATAGTATATATGCCAGGCGCTAAATTATTGATGGTGGTTGAATTTACTGATCCACTAGACCACTGATAGGTTAAGAAACCCGTTCCTCCTGTAGCAGTTGCGCTAGCCGTACCATTTGCTAATCCATTACAAGTAGGATTTGTAAAACTACTTATAGAAACAATCGGACCGTTGATATTTCCAATGGCGATTGTTGTATCTGTACTACAGGCATTGGCATCAGTAACAGTAATTGTATAAGAACCAACAGCTAAATTGGTGGCCGTTGCGTTATTGCCACCCGAGGGTTGCCAATTATATTGATATCCAGCGCCAATGGTACCGCCATTTACCACTAACGAAGCCGTGCCATCGCTATTGCCACAGGTGGCATTGGTTACCGATAAGGATACAATGTTTAAAGCCGAAGTGGGTCCTGTAATATCAACCGTAAAATTGGTAATACATCCCGTATTATCTGTAACTTCAACAATGTACTGCCCTGGCAAAGCATTGTTTAAAGTATCGGTGCTCGCCACTAAACTATCTGTTTGAACGATGACGCCATTGCTTGTCCAAACAAAAGTATAAGGCCCAGCACCACCATTAGCGCTCACAATGGCGTTTCCGTTGTTGTTTCCAAAGCATAAAATATTGGTTTGCGATACTAAATTTAATACGGCTGCATTTAAGTTATTTACCGAAGCGTTTATGCTGTCTGCACAACCATTGTTGTCGGTAACAATAATCAAATAATTTCCAGCCCCTATGTTGGTTAAGGAATCAATGGCAACAATATTGTTACTTGTTTGCAATACACCACCAGTCCCAATCCATTGAAAACTATAGGCGCCAGTTCCACCACTTGCCGAAACTATAATACTTCCATTGTTTGCTCCGCATGCTGCATCATTGGTAGCATCTATGATGGTAGTTGGAGCAGAGGTGGTAGTAATTGTGATGGTATCAGAAAAAGTACAGCTATTGGCATCTTGAATGAGCACCACATAATCGCCAGCACCAATATTATGGAGCGTGTCGGCTGTATTGCTATTGGGTGTAATTTGCAGATTTCCAGTTGCATTACTCCATGTATAGGTATAAGGTGCAGTACCCCCATTAGCGCTGGCAAATGCAGCACCATTTGGCGCTCCGCAGGTAGAAGCAGTAGCTCCAAAATTATTTGTTGTTAAAGCAGCTGGCTCATTGATAGTAACCGTTGAAGTTCCAGTACAACCATTGGCATCGGTAATTGAAATGGTATAGACGCCAGCAGCAAGACCACTTTGTGTATCTCCTGTTAAATTGCCCGGCAACCAGTTGTAGGTGTATGGCCCTAAACCTCCTGTAGTACTTATTGTTGCTGAACCTGTGCCTCCATTGCAAATGGCATCTACTACATTGTTGTTGTTAGCAATTAATGCAGGGCATAAAGCACATGGTGGCACAGTACCAGCAGCATTAATGGTAAAAATGGTGCCTGCGTTATCCTGTACCTGTGCAGGGAAAACAGTTGGAGCTGGCGCATTTACGCCATTTGCATAAACCACCCATTGTGCAGGTGAGTTACATGTAGTAACTGGAACAATACCATTTAAACAAGTGCCAAAAAACCAAGTAAAACCACAAGAAGTACATTCAGCTTGTGTTGTAATTGGAGTGCTGCTGGCAGGATAAAATTCTGACCAGGTATAAGGTCCCGTGCCACCAGTAACAGTATAAGTACCATTTAGTTCTTCACAAACAGAAAGTGCAGTACAGCTATTTACAGTAATAATTACTGTTTCAGTACCACAAGCCAAGGTATAGGTAACAGAAAATGTTCCCACACCAGAAACAGAAGGATCGAAAATACCAGAGGCATTAACACCTGTGCCTGACCAGGTTCCACCGGCAGTGGTTGGCACTAATTGAAAAGGGGCATCGGTAGTACACAAAGCCGGTACATTACAAACTGTGGCATCACAACAAATTGTAGCTTGAGGCACACAGGCCGAAGCAGCAAAGGATTGCACTGAACCTGTTCTATTGTTGGAGTTTGAATTGCCAGTGGAGCCAGCAGCTATAACATCACCATTAATAGAAACAACCACATCGTACACATTAAATGAAGTCGAAAAATTACTGATAGGCGCTAAATTTTGATCAAATTTATACACGCCATTGGTAGAACCAACATACACATTACCACAATCATCAATATCAATACCCGCATTGCCCACCTGATTACCACCTAAAAACACATTATTATAAACTCCACCAGGAATGGTGGCAGTAGCAAGTATAGCAGCTGTATTAAAATCACGTTTATCAACTTGGTTGCCTCTGTGCGTATAAATAAATCCATTGTAATATCTAATCACAGCCATGCCGCTATTGTCGTAGCGCCAGTTTTCGGTTTTATATCCAAAGCCATAACCACTATTGGTATGAAAAGGAAATCCACCAGTTAAGCAACTATTTAAACTTTGATGAATATAGCCCATAGAATCGTGGGTCATAAAATAATACTTGCCATTACCACAAGCAGTTATTGAACGCACTTCTTCAATATCAAAAAGGCCACCACTATTATTGGTTTGAACACTTGCAGTTACATTTCCTGTATTCATATCTATATCATAAATATAGGGAACGGGAGGCAAAAAGCCACCAGTACCACCAACAATCAACTTTGTTTGATCACAATTAAAAGCAATGGTCCAGAGTTCAGTACTCGAAAATAAACCTCCTGGGTTGGCATTGTCCCAAACTACATTGGCATTGTTATCCACTTTTTGGATGGCGGCATAAGTACCATTGGTGATGTATGAATTACCTGCCAAATCAGTGGCAAAAGTTCCCATCCAAGCGGTGGTGTCATATGGCGTATTATAGGTCCATTGAAGCGCCCCCGCAGCATTATATTTTAATAACTGCAAAGGCATTACACCACCAATAATGTATACATTTCCTAGACCATCTCTTTCACATTCCCAAACGCAATCCCAATTGGTGTTGAAAGTGGGCGATTGAGTCCATGGGTCTATGATGATTGTCTTTGTTTTATCATAATTTCCAAGCTTGAATCCAATCGTATTTTTATTTATCTGATAAGAAGATTCAATAATATTTTTTTGATCAGCAGCATAAAAGGTAGTGGGCTTATGATCGATGATATTCCCAAAAATAGTGGCTGTTAAAATACTTCCATTATTTTGAAATGAAATATCTTTTGAATAGTTTAATTGAACATCATTTAAATTGGCACCAGGGTAAAGCACAAGGCTATATTTTAACCCGCCTTTTTCGTGAAATTCATAAACCAAATCAATAGATGGATAGATGTTTTTGTAGGTTAATTTTTGATAGGAGCGGATGTTGTTAATGTTTTCTGTTTTTGCACCCCCTTTTTTAATTTGATAACTATGATAAAAAGCATTCACGTTTTCTGGAATAATCTGCACATCGCTGCTGGCACCTAACCAAACACATTCCAATTCATCCTGTGTAAGTAGCACTCGGTTGCCTTCTCTTTCAAAATTCTGCCATTCTTTTTGCGTTTTAAATCCTTGCTTTTTACGTTCAATTCTTTGTAATTTCTCCTGATCACTTTTTTTACGTTTTTCCTTTTGTGTATAAGTTAAAACTACGCCATTGTTTGTAAAATAATAATCTTCACTTTCTCCATCAAAGGAAAAAAGCACTTCCATTTTTTTTCCACTTAAGGTTTGCATATTGAACTGACCTTTATTTTCGATAAAGCCTTTGCTAGTTCCTAAATTGTTATTCCAATTATTAGCATTTGAACCATGGATGATAAATAGAAAACATGCAACAGTGGAGCATATCTTCATAAAATTTGAAAAGAAATTTGTAGAATATTTCATTGGTGGTAGGAAATTATAAGATTAAAAAATGCATTGTTTTTTAACATACTTTAAGCAAACATAAAAAAAATATTTGCAATTACTCATTTTTGCCTACAATTGTTGAAATTATACCGAATCAATGAAATTATATCCCAATTTAGTGAAAGCGATAACTGAAGCGTTAGAAGAAATATTCACTAATGGTGCCTATGCAGATATCACTGTTGAGCAAACCTTAAAAAAAGATGCGCGATGGGGGGCAAGAGATCGTAAGTTTATTGCAGGAAATATTTATGACATTGTTCGTTGGTATCGATTGTATCAATCTTGCTTAATTGACAAGCAACAATCTTTGCATTTGTATTATTCTATTTTTGCTGTAGCACATATCATTAAAGGATTTGAATTACCTCCTTGGGAAGAGTTTGCTTCCATCGATGCTTCAGCAATTAAAGAAGCCTATCAAAAAAGTATAAAAATTAGGAAACTAAAAGCATCTATCCCCGATTGGCTGGATGATATGGGTTTACAGCAATTTGGCGAAAAGGAATGGGAAAAAGAAATTGATGCTTTGAACCAGGAAGCTGAAGTATATATTAGGGCGAACAGTTTAAAAACAACTACAAGTAAACTCCAAACTGATCTAACAAAAGAAAATGTTGAAACTGAAATAGTTCAGGATGTGCTATTTCAACACCAGGAAAAACCAATAAAAATAACCAAACGGCAGCGTTTGCAGCAATTAGAAAGTTATAAAAACGGACTTTTTGAAATACAGGATGCTGCCTCTCAATTGGTAGCACCTTTTTTACAATTAAAAGCTGGTATGAAAGTGATTGATGCCTGTGCAGGAGCAGGAGGAAAGGCTTTGCATATAACCAGTTTGATGCAAAACAAAGGAAGTATTTTGGCCATGGACCTTGAAGGTAAAAAATTAGAAGAACTTGAAAGAAGAGCTCACAGAGCAGGCGTTCGGATTATCAATACAAGCATTGTAACAAAAGAAATAATTTTAAAAAATAAAGATAGTGCAGATCGTTTATTACTAGATGTGCCTTGCTCAGGTTTGGGTGTTTTAAAAAGAAATCCTGATGCCAAATGGAAATTAACGCCAACTTTTATGGATGAAATTCAAAAAACACAAGCAAGTATATTAAATGATTATTCAATCATGCTTAAACCAGGAGGATTGATGGTTTATGCCACTTGTAGTATTCTGCCTGTTGAAAATCAACTGCAAGTGCAGCATTTTCTTGAAAAGAATCCTGGTAAATACGAATTGATTAATGAACAGCGTATCATGCCTTCTCAAGGCTATGATGGATTTTATATGGCTTGTATTAAAAGGTTAGCTTAAGCTACAATCAACCCTGGGCAAATAATCTGAAAATTTACTTCGTTGACTTTCAGAATTATATAAAGTATTTTCGTTACTTTTGTCCCCCGATATTCATATTTGGCGTGTAGCTGAATGTATAAACTAAATTAATTAAAAACACTATGAAAAAAAGATTACTAAATTTAATCGTTGCTTTGTTTGTTAGTGCTGCGGCATTTGCGCAAGGTTACAATGTGGAGGTTTGTGTAAACATTACCGGACCTCAGCCTAATGCACCCATTGTTGCTACTTTAACTTATTATTCGAATGGAGTAGCAATGAATGTTACACAAACAGTTGCAAATGTAACTTTACCATACACTGTTTGTTTTCCAGCTTATCTACAAATGCCTGATTCAGGAGTTTTTGCCTATGCTTCAGGTACTATTTCATTAAGTTCTTGCTCTCCTGCAATAGCTTACAACTATTCTCAAATGATTAGTGGTAACACTACTATTACTGTAAATGCTCAAAACTGTTCAGGTGGTGGTTCAAACACAAGTTGTGGCGTAGGTGCACAAGCATACACAGATTCAGTAAACACAAACATTGCCTATTTTATGGCTTTCCCTAATGGAGTAGCTCCTTATACTTATTCATGGGTATTTTCTGATGGAAGTACCAGTACTTTGCAAAACCCAACTGTTACTTTCACAAATGGTGGACTTAACTGGGGCAATGTTACTGTAACTGATGCTAATGGTTGCGTTTCTAGTTTTAGTACAAGTGTACAAACTGCGCCTCCTGCACCATCATGCTATTCTAGTATTGCTTATCAAGCTAATTATACCAGTGGTAATGCTGGAGAAGTTTTCTTCAATGGGTACATTAGTAATTCAAGTCCTTCAAATGCATCTTACTCTTGGAATTTTGGCGATGGTTCAACATCTACACAAGCCAATCCTCAACACACTTATGCATCTTCTGGTTACTACTATGTTTGCTTAACTACTGCATACAATGGATGTACTTATACTTCATGCACAAGTGTTTATGTTGACTTAACCTGGTGGAATGTTGGAAATCCTTTCCAAGGTGCTTGTACAGCTGGTTTTATGATTATGTCTTCTCCAGCTAATGGAGCAGGTTTAATTAGTATAGTAAATACTTCACAAGGCAACAACTTAAACTATTCTTGGAGTTTTGGAAATGGATTTGTAAGCAATAATTCAACACCGTTTACAACTATCGTTAACTCTGGAGTTTATGCTATATGCTTAACAATTTCTGATTCAACAGGTGCTTGTAACAGTACTTTCTGTGATACTATTACTGTTGACTCTTTAGGCAATGTAACCCGTGCTCCATTGCCAGGAAACATCGCTATTGTTGTTTCTGGTGCACCGCAACCTAATCCGACATTAACTAGCTTAGCCGCAGTTGAAAGCGCTGCTTCTGTTGCCATTTCTCCAAATCCATCAAACGGTTTATTAGTTTTAAATACTGAATCTTTAAATGGCTTAACTACAGTTGAAGTTATCGACTTAAGTGGAAAACAAGTTTTCAGCAAAAACTTTGTTGCTGGAAAGGGTTTAAAGAACACTACTTTAGATTTACAAAATATTGCAGATGGTCATTATCTTATCAGAGTTGTTTCTAACAGCAATGTTCAAACAGGTAAAGTAATTATCAATCACTAGAATAAACTTTAATTTCAAAAAAAAACAGGTGCAAT
>JBILPB010000006.1:0-51451 GCA_044374175.1 Bacteroidia bacterium
TGTAAATGCTAAGCGTTTCATTATTTTCAAAAATCTCTTTTTCGAAATTAAAGTTGAGTTTCTTGAGCAGGTTTATGGATGGCGTATTTTCTGTTAAAGTAATTGCATGGAGAGATTCAAATAAACTGTTTGTTTTAATATCATTAATTATCGCCAGTGTAGCTTCGTGTGCGTATCCAAAACCCATTGCATTTGGGAGTAGCGCATAGCCAATATCAGGAAAATTTAAATAATCTCTTTTTATTAAGGTAATTATACCTGCCAGTTGTGTGGGGTTTTCTTTTACTGTTATTGTCCAAATAACAGCATTGTCATTGTTTATGGCATTATGAATAAAGTTTTCGGCCTCTTTGATGGAGTGTATATTTCTATCGCCAATGTATTTTAGCCAGCCCTTGGTATTAAACAATTGCTGCACAAATGCTGCATCTTTGATAGCTATGGGAGCAATCATTAATCGCTCACTAAATATATTCTTATCCTTAAAAAGTTTAAATATCATCTTTTCAAAGATGGTTATTTTGTATGAAATCATAAAATTTTGAACATAAAATAAAATGATTATCCGTTTTAGCACTTGTAAAAACTGCTCTTTCTTAAAGCATTTGCCTCCAATGCATTCTAAATGAGATTAGTTTCCAGCTCATTTTGCTATTAAATTAGGAAGTTCTAAATAGCTTTAGTGCTGGCAAAACTTACTTTTTTACGAAAAAAAAGTAAGCAGCCGAGCAAAGCGAGCCCCATGAACTCCATAAAAAACAAACACCTGTGAGTAAAAAATTCGTGGAACCGATAAAACAAGGCAATTGGCATCAAAGCACCATGACGCTTAGATGCCACCGCAGATCATTGTTCGCATTTGCCAAATATTCTACTAAATGTATTAGTTTTATATTACATGCTCTGCAATGACTGCTATTGCTGCGTTTTACCGATACGTTGCAACTTGAAAATTCATGGTAAACTAAAATAAAATAATTATTCCTTGTGCGGTCCCGAGGCTTCTGGAATTCGGCAGATAAAGGATAAGCGTAAAAAATAGTAATTTTTCAGATTCATCCCGCTGTTTATTGAACTTATAAGCGAATTTACACAAGCCATTTAGCCATCAGGTTTAATCAGTAATATTTGTGTAATATTGCATTCCTTTTAAAAAACAGGTATGAACAACAAAACAGTATTAATTACGGGCGGAACAAGCGGAATAGGTCTTGGAATAGCGCATTGTTTTGCAAAAGCAGGCTATCATTTAGTACTTAATGGGCTGGAGTCAAATGGAGAAGAAATAACCAGTTCACTAGCTAAGCAATACCAAGTAAAGGCACTTTTTGTGCATGCCGATATTAGCGATTATAAAGCTGTAGAGGCTATGTGTACAAAGGCGCTAACACAATTTAATACGATAGATGTGCTGGTAAATAATGCGGGAATTCAACATGTATCACCCGTAGAAAAGTTTCCTGTAGAAAAGTGGAACGCTATTATTAATATCAATTTAAATGCTGCTTTTTACACCAGTCGTTGTTTATGGGATAGCATGAAGAATGCAGGATGGGGCAGGATTATAAATATTGCCTCTGCGCATGGTTTGGTAGCTTCAGAATTTAAATCAGCTTATGTGGCTGCCAAGCATGGAATTGTTGGATTTACGAAAGTGCTTGCCCTGGAAGGAGCTCCATTGGGCATTACTGCTAATGCCATTTGTCCGGGTTACGTAAAAACCCCATTGGTTGAAAAGCAAATTGCTGATCAGTCGGTGGCGCATGGCATTCCGGAAAGTAAGGTGATTAGTGATATTATGTTGGTTAAACAACCTATTAAAGAATTTGTTTCGGTAGAGGCCATTGGTTCTTTAGCTTTATATTTAGCCTCAGATCAGGCGGCCTTAATCAATGGTACAGCGTTGCCCATTGAAGGTGGTTGGGTTGCACAATAGTATAAATTTGCATTAATGAAAAAAGAAAAAAAGAAAATATCGTTGGCATTGCAAGGTGGAGGCTCTCATGGAGCATTTACATGGGGCATTATGGAACGCTTGCTAGAAGAAGATGTGTTAGACATAAGAGGCATTTGCGGCACAAGTGCAGGAGCCATGAATGCAGCTGTAACAGCCTATGGCTTGCATCAGGGCGGTAATGCAGGTGCTATTGACCTGTTAGAAAAATTTTGGAAAAAGGTGGCTGATTCGGCCAAATACTCTCCTTTACAACCAAGTTGGCTCGACAGTGCGCTGTATCCCGGAGATATGAATTTTTCTACTGGCTTTCAGTTTTTTAGTTTGATGACACAAACACTTTCGCCTTACCAATTCAATCCTTTGGATATTAATCCATTGAGAAATATTGTGGAGGAATTAATCGACTTTGAAGCGCTGCATCACAGTCATGTAAAGGTTTTTGCTTGTGCTACCAATGTTAAAACCTGCAAGCCCAAAATTTTTAAGGGCAAAGAAATTACTGCCGATGCCTTAATGGCAAGCGCTTGCTTACCCTTATTATTTAAGGCTGTAGAGATTAATGGTGAATTTTATTGGGATGGAGGTTACATGGGCAATCCATCGATTTATCCTTTAATAGATCATACCGATAGTAATGATATTTTACTTTTAAAAGTAAACCCCGTTGTGGTAAGTGAGGTCCCAAAAACCGTTGCCGAAATTCAAGATAGAATAAATGACATTAGCTTTAACAGCAGCTTGATGGCCGAAATGCGCATGGTTTATTTTAAAGAAAAAATTTTAAAATTGGGCTATGATTTAAGAGGGCGCTTACGCAAAATTTATTTTCATGGCATCAGTGCCGATCAGGTGTTAGATGATTTTAGTTTGGCAAGTAAATTTAATGCTTCCTGGAAATTTTTAAATACGTTACGTGAACGCGGACGCGGCTGTGCTGATGTTTGGTTGCGTGAAAATTATCATCATCTGGGACACAGTTCAAGTTTAGATATTAGAAAGGTATTTGTATAAATTTGCAACATTTTAATTAGACCTCGTTAGCAATTCAGTGGCTTTAATCAACAATAATAGTGAGAAGGCAGAAATGTCGTTTTTGGAGCATCTAGAAGCACTCAGATGGCATTTAATGCGTGCAGTAATAGCTGTATTAACGCTAGCTATTGTGTTGTTTTTTTATAGAGAAATAGTTTTTGATCATTTTCTTTTTGCCCCCAAACATCCCGATTTTTGGACCTATCGCATGCTCTGTTTACTGAGTGATTACCTTGATATGGGCGATGCACTTTGCATCAGAGAATTACCATTTGAATTAATCAATACAGAACTTTCGGGGCAATTTACCATGCACATTTGGGTTTCATTTGTGGCAGGATTTATTTTAGCAGCACCTTATGTATTATGGGAAATATGGCGTTTTATTAAGCCTGCCTTGCATGAGAAAGAAAGAAAATATTCAAAAGGTGTAGTTTTTTTTAGCACCCTTTTATTTTTTGCGGGTGTGCTTTTTGGCTATTATGTGATAGTGCCGCTTTCTATTAATTTTCTTGGAAGTTATCAAGTAAGTGCAGATGTAAAGAATATGATTGCCATGGATTCGTTTGTTTCTACAGTAACTACCATCACTTTTGCCTCGGGCATTGTATTTGAACTGCCTATTGTGATTTATTTTTTAACCCAAATAGGTTTAATGACACCTCAGTTTATGAGAACCTATAGAAAGCATGCCATGGTAATTATTTTAATTGTGGCAGCAATTATTACACCATCTCCTGATGTAACTTCTCAATTATTAGTGGCTTTTCCACTGTATTTGCTTTATGAGTTAAGTATTTTTGTGAGTATGTATGTGGTTAAAAAGGCTGAAAAAGAGTTGCGTTAATTTTTAAATATCTTTCCTATGTCGCAGAGTCCAGAAGAGTTTAATGCCTACCGAAGTAAAATGAATGAGCGCATTTTGGGGCAAAATAACAAAGTTATTAATCGTTTTTTTAACTTAGATACAAACACTTATACCGAAGGAGCCTTGCCAGTGAAAACTAAGGAAATGCTTGGTTTGGTGGCAAGCATGGTTTTACGATGTGATGATTGTATAAAGTATCATGTAGAAAAATGTTTTCAGGAAGGCGTAAGTGAAGAAGAAATTTTTGAAGTATTTGCCATTGCCAATTTAGTTGGAGGAAGCATTGTAATTCCTCATTTTAGAAGAGCTGTAGAATATTGGGATTTGTTGAAAAAAGGATAATCAGCCGCTTCATCATTAAAAATAAAATCAATAAAATATTATGGAAGAAATTAAAGCAAGATACGAAAAGCACATTTTTATTTGTACCAATCAAAGAGCAGAAGGGCAACGTGTGTGCTGTGGTGAAGCCCATGGCATGGCTTTAACAGCCGCATTTAAAGAAGCTATCAAAGAAAAAAAATTGCAAGTAAAAATGCGTGCACAAAAGGCAGGTTGTTTTGATATTTGTGAATTTGGACCAAATGTAATTGTGTACCCCGAAGGCGTATATTATGGAAAAGTTACTTTAGAAGATGTAAATGAAATTGTTGAGGAACACCTTGTAAACAACAGACCAGTAGAGCGTTTGAGGCTTAATTTTAAGAAGCCTTAATTATCGGTATCTATTTAATCAAAACAATCTTACCCTGCTTACTTTAGCACGTACCTTAAAGTTAGCGCTCCATCAAACCAAAAAATGTGACTGGTAGTAAAGTTTATTTCTGGTTTAATATTTAATCCGATGTTGATGGGATAATCTTTGAAAGTATATTCTAGTCCGAGCACACCATCAATTCCGAGTGTTACATGCTGCGATCGATCGGTATAAAAGGGATTTGCTCTTCTACCGTTTACAAATTTTGCATGCGCACCTGCACCATAGTACCAATCAAGTTCATCCACATCAAAAGGATGTCGGTTATTGAATTCATATAACAAAGTAATGCCAGGACCGTAATTAAAATTGGCAATTCCTTCTATCATATTTTTTGAATTGAGATAATGTTTTAATGTAACACCATAATTATAACCCGCATTAATTCCAATGGCGGTATAATAAAGCTGAGGTTGTGCGTAATTCACATTCGCCATAGTGAAAACAAAAGCTATACAAAGTATAATTTTCTTTAACATAATTAACAGTTATAATTGGCTACAATAGGCATTCGTCTTCCCATACCAAAAGCTTTTGGAGAAACTCTTATTACAGGTGCTGATTGCTTTCTTTTGTATTCATTTTTATTTACCATATTGATGATTCTTTTTACTAAACTTTCGTCAAAACCTAGCTCACAAATTTCTTCTACGGATTTTTTATTTTCAATATATTGAAACAGCACGCTGTCTAAAATATCATATTCGGGAAGAGAGTCTGAATCTTTTTGATTTGGCCTCAATTCAGCAGAAGGAGGCTTAACAATGGTATTTAAAGGTATAATTTCTGATTCTCTATTGATATACTCACACAATTGGTAAACCTCAGTTTTATACACATCACCAATTACAGCTATGCCTCCACACATATCGCCATAGAGCGTACCATAACCTACTGCCATTTCACTTTTATTGCTGGTGTTTAATAAAATGGATCCAAATTTATTACTGAGTGCCATTAATAAAACACCTCTTAATCTGGCCTGAATATTTTCTTCGGCCAAACCAAATGAAGTTCCTTCAAAACTTGGTTCAAGTGTTTTTAGCAGCGATTGAAAATTATCTTCAATTGGAACTATCTGATGCTGGCAGCCAAGGTTATTGACCAATGCTAAAGCATCATTTATACTATGATCGCTGCTAAATTTTGAAGGGAGCAAAACAGCCATTACATTTTCTTTTCCTAGGGCTGTTACCGCAAGCACAAGCGTAAGTGCAGAATCTATTCCTCCACTTAAACCCAAAATTGCTTTTGTAAAATTTTGCTTGTGAAAATAGTCGCGAATGCCACAAACCAAAGCATCAACTATTAATTCATTTTTGGTAGTTAACAATATCTTTTGAGCAGCTGGCGCATTTGTTTCAAACAAATCAACTGATTGACAATCTTCTTTGAAAAAAGGCGCTAATGCTATTAATGCACCTTCCTTGGTATAGGCACATGAACCTCCATCAAAAACCAACTCTGTTTGCGCTCCACAATGATTTACATAGATTAATGGCAATTGATATTTAATGGCATTTCTTTGAAGCACCTTACTTCTAATTTGATGCTGCGCATAACTAAAAGGCGATGCAGCTATATTAATGATACAATCGGGCTTTAGTTTCATTAACTCCTGCATAGGACTATTGGTATACATTTTAGCATGATTTAATGGGGTGAAAGTTTCATCCTGATCATCCCACAAATCTTCACAAATAGTTAATGCAATGCGATGTCCTTTAAATTCGATGATTTCAAAATCGCTGTTTGGTTCAAAATACCTGTACTCGTCAAATACATCATAATTAGGGAGCAATGTTTTTTTGATAATTTTTGCAACTCTTTTATTTTCTATAAAATAGGCGGCATTATAAAGTCTTTTGCCTGTTTCATTTTTATTGATTGCAGGCGCTCCAATAATTGCAGCAATGCCATCGCAATGAATGGCAATGAGCGCAATTGATTTAATACATTCTTCAATAAAATGATTTGATTCTAAAAAATCTAATGGTGGATATCCGCAAAGCGATAATTCTGGAAAAACTATTAAATCGGCACTGTTAGATTTTGCTAATTGTATTTGCTCAATTATTTTATTTGCATTGGCATCAAAATTACCAATATGGAAGTTGAGTTGGGCCCAGGAAATTTTCATAATTAACAGTTATAAAAACCCAGTAAAATATTACTAAAAGGGCTTTCTTCAAATATTTTGCTAGAATAAAATACCAATATTTATTTGAAAGAAATTAGTTTTTGCATTTTGAATAAACTGTTGATTTTTTGCCAAAGACCTCATGGTTTCAGATTCTTTTTTCAGAACATTAGTAAAACCATTTTGAAAATTTATACTAGCAAACAATGAAGTAGTTCCGGCAATGTTGTATTCGGCACCAGCACCAACATTAAGACCTGCTCTAAAAAAGTTCATATCTTTTGTAACAATTAAATCTGGAATTTCATACTCATTTGTCACTTTAATGGTGGTGGTATCATTCTTATAAGAAACCAAGGTTCCTGTATCATTTGCTTTTACTTTTCCTCTAATAGATAAATTGATACCAAACATTCCAAAGTAGGTAAATCCGCCAACTTCAGGCGTTTTCATTTTTAATAAAAGGGGTAAATCAACATAGGTAATTTTATAAGTTCTTTGTGCAATAAAAAATTTGTCGGATATGCCTGCAGGTGGAACAGTATATTCTGAAGGGTCGTAGTAAACGGAGTCGACAGCGTTAACAAAATTTAAGCTTCCACCTGTATAATTTACTTCCACACCAGTGCAAAAACTTGCTACAGAGCTGAGTCTAAATTCTGTTATTAAACCATATGCAAACTTGAGTGCAGCACCATCACTATCTAATTTCTTTTTATCATCTGGGCGCATCCAAGCTATAGAAGGCGCCATTTTTAGACCAAATCTAAAACTTGCCTTTTCTTTTTTTTCTTCTTGTGCAATCGATTTTCCAAACAACATTGAAAAACATATAGTAATTAAGAAAAGCTTTTTCATACTTTTGAGCGTTTTTATATATAGTACAATATTAAGTATAATTTTTAATGAAATATACGATTAAGTTTTATTTATTGTTAACAGTGCTTTGTTATGTTTCTTGCGAAAATAATACGCAGCACAAAATACCTGAAGCTGTTTTAGAACAATCTTTTTCGTTAAAAATTAACAGGTTCGACAATGATTTATTTGCATTAAAAAAAGATACGAGTACCATAAATATTGATAATTTAGCACAAAAGTATCCCGATTACTTTTATCTGTTTACTAAAAACATACTCAACATTGGCGATTCGTTAAATCCTCAGATGCCGTCTCTGCTAAAGGGTTTTTTGAATGACCCAAATATCAATGCCATGTATACTGAAGTGCAAAAGCAGTTTAGCGATGTTAGTATTTATGATGCTCAATTTACGGAAGCTTTTAAAGGATATCATTACTTTTTTCCTAGCGCTAAAATACCTGAAATTACTTATTTTGTTTCGGGCTACAATTATGCCAACGTTACCACTAAAAGCACGCTGGCTATTGGCCTCGAAATGTACCTGGGCAGTAATCATGAACCTTACACTTTATTAAAAATTCCACTTTACAAACAAAAATTAATGCGTAAAGAGTATTTGGTTGTTGATGCTTTACAGGCATGGATAAGTACTGAATTTGAAAATGAAGCAGACTACACCAGCCTTTTGAATCAAATGTTGTATAAAGGAAAAGTGCTTTATACATTAGAAAAATTAATCCCTGACTTGAGTGACTCACTAAAATTTGGCTACAGTCAAGAACAGTTAAAATGGTGCAGTGAAAATGAATCCAAAATATGGTCGCATTTTATTGAAAAAAAATTATTGTTTGCTGCCCTTAGGGGTGATAGCTTTAAGTACATTAATGAAGGTCCCTTTACTGCTGGTTTTCCGAGAGAATCGCCTGGGAAAATTGGGGTATGGTTGGGCTATCAAATCGTAAAAAAATATGTCAGTCTTCAACCTGAAATTACCTTAAAACAATTGTTTGACAATCACAACGCGCAACAAATATTAACGCAATCAAAATATAAACCTAAATAAACGATGAAAACCTCAGAAATTAATATAAAAGTTGTTACAGATATTAATCATTTACCTGAACAAATTACCTGGCAGGCCACCGATTCGGGAATGGAAGGAGAAAATGAAACTAAGGCTATGATGTTAGCTTTTTGGGATTCGCCACAACAAAATACCTTAAAAATTGATTTGTGGACCAAAGACATGATGGTAGAAGAAATGAAATTGTTTTTTTATCAAACCATGTTAAGTATGTCGGCCACGCTTGAAAGAGCCACCGGAGATAGTTCTGCAGCCACTGATTTACGTGAGTTTTGCAAACATTTGGCACAAAAAATGGAAATTGAAACTACGCCTCCAAAAAGTTAATGCTTATTTTTATTGCAACAATCCATTATAGCTTGGAATAACACTTGGGCTAACTTTATATTGGACTGATGCGACCAACCAGCAATATGTGGTGTTAATATTACTTTTGATGAATTAAAAAGCGCCTTAATTGTTTCATTTTGGTGTGTTGCATTGATGTGTTCAAAAGATTTGTCTTCGTATTCAAGTACATCTAAACACATCCCTTTTATTTTATTTTCATGCATTAAGCGCATAGCATCTTCCGTATTTAGGATTTTTCCGCGTGCAGTGTTTATTAAGTAAAATGGATTTTTAAAAGCATTTAACCAATTGTAATTTACCATACCATTGGTTTCCATTGTTAAGGGTGTGTGCAGCGAAACCACAGTTGCCTCTTCTTGTAATCTTTCTAATGAACTTTCTTCAAGAAATGGGCTATTTGAAATGTAGTTTTGTTTGTATTTATCATAAACCAATACTTTTACCTCAAATCCTTGAAGCCTTTTAGCAAAGGCACTTCCCATATTGCCATAGCCAATTATTCCAACTGTTTTACCTGCCAATTCTTCTCCTCTGTTAGCTTCTCTTAACCATTTGTATTGTCGAACTTCATCATCAGCTTTGTTGATGTTATTGAATAAACTAAGTAACATGCCCATGGCATGCTCAGCTACTGCATCTTTATTTCCTGCAGCGGCATGCAAACAATAAATATTTTTACTTTCTGCATAAGTAACATCTATGTTTTCCATACCAGCGCCATATCTTGCAATAAACTGCAATTGCGAAGCGGCATCAATAATTGTTTTATCAATAGTTATACGGCTTCTAATAATGATGCCTTTAAAATGTTGAATCTCCTTGCAAATTTTTTCCTTGCTCCAATCGTAAGCCTCTGTAATTTCAAAACCTGCATCATTCAGCAATTGAAGCAACAGTGGATGCAAAGTGTCGATTACTAAAATAGATGTCTTGTTGTTCATTTAATTCACTTTTTCATAAATAACAAACGAAAATTCATAGGCATGTTTTTCATCTTTAAAATGATCTTCTTTTGAAACAGCTTTCCATAGCTTAGGGTCGATTGCAGGAAAAAAAGTATCTGCCTTAAACGTATGATGTACATGCGTAATGTACAATTTATGGGCTATTTGCATACTTTGCTCATAAATACTTGCACCGCCAACGATAAAAACCTCTTCGGAATCTGATTGCGCAATGGCCTCCTTTAAATTTTGTACTACAATACAACCAGGCGCTTGAAAGTTAGGATTGGAACTAATAACAATATTTGTTCTTTTAGGCAATGCTTTTCCAATGCTATCAAAGGTTTTTCTACCCATAATGATGGCAGCGTTTAATGTTATTTTTTTAAAGAACTGCAAATCAATAGGCAAATGCCAAATAAGTTGGTTATTTAATCCAATAGCATTGTTTTGGGCAATAGCTGCAATAATTGATATTTTCAAGGATAATAATTTTTAAACAAAGGTATAAGGCAATTTCAATTATTCAAAACAACAGTACTTTTTGTAATTAACGATAATCTGCATTTCCGGTATATTCATCAAAACAGCGACTCACTTTATAATAAAAGTCGTAGTCATTAGCGTAATTCACCAACTCTTCGTTGAGTTTGCAAAACATAATAAAGGCGCGTTCATCAAATTTCGACAGATCAATTTTCTTTACACTAAAAAAATATGCTAAGCGTCTTTCGGCCCGCTCAAAAAACAATTCCTTTTTATAAATTTCAATTAATTTTTGTCGTTCTCTGCCTTCTTTGCTGTATTGATAATATAATGCACTAATAGGGCTAGTAAGCGGTGGCGCAGGAACATTGATAAATCGCTCATAAAAACTTTTTTGGTTTTGACTGAGCTCTTTAGGACTAATCATAACCGTATTTAAATTGTATGTTTTTGCAAATAATATAATTCCCTGATGTATTTTGTAACTAGGAAGTTCTACTATTTGTCTGGTTTCAATTTTGCGTGCGATATATCCTATGCAACTTATTAAAATGGTATCTGTTAGATTGGCTCTGATTTCGAAATATCCTTTATCAGAGGTAACTGTACCCACCCCGCTTTTTTTATTGACCACATAAGCAAATGGGATAGTTGTGCTGCTGTCTTTTTCGGTAATATACCCTTTAATAACTACAGGCTGAGCAACACTGTTTATAGCACATATAAACAATAAAAAAATAATTAAATTTGTATGTAATTTTAATCTTTTCAAAAAACAAAATAAAATAATTGCTGCAAGTTATAGTAAATGTTTTTATGACTCTAGTCCATTATACTATTTTTGCATTTTAAAGCCCATTAAATAGGTAAATTAATCATAAAAAGCGATAAAATGTGTGGACGTTATGTAGTTGTGCAAAAATGGGAAGAGCTTGAACGCGCCTTTAATACAGCGCCATTGGCCATTACTGAACCTTATATTGCTAATTATAACACTGGACCAGGCAGTTATGCACCTGTTGTAATTTTAAAAAATGGCGCTCCTACCTTGGTAAATATGCAATTTGGACTCACTCCATTTTGGGCTAAGAAAAAAATGTATCTTTTTAATGCGCGTGCCGAAGGCGATGGCAACGAAAACGATGACATTAATTACACGGGTGGCAAAGGTATTATTTCAAAGCCTGCTTTTAGAAAACCAATAAGAGAGCAGCGTTGTTTGGTAATTGCCAATGCATTTATGGAAGGGCCCAAAACAGAAAAGCTTTCTAAACCCTATTTATGTTTTTTACGAAATCGTGAAAGTTTTTGTATGGCTGGTATTTACGATACTTATGTAGATAAAGAAACAGGCGAAGAAACACAATCATTTGCTATTATAACCACAGTTGCCAATGAGCTTATGCAAAAAATCGGACATCATAGAAGTCCTGTAATTTTAGATGCAGCAGATGAAATGAAATGGTTGCAAAGTAATCAGCTGGCAGAAATTACTTCTTTGCTTAAACCTTATCCAGCGCATTTAATGAATGCTTATCCTATTGATCTTGCCATTAAAAATCAAAAAAATAATGCGCCAGAGTTTTTAAAACCAATCGGTTCAACCTTGCTTAAAGAAACTGAGCAGGTAATGACTTCAGAACAATATTATTGGAATAAAAATAAGCGAAGTTTAAGGCAAGAATAAACTTTATATTTATTGGCTCAATGCTTGAATACATTGTTCTCGTATGTGCCAAATGGTAGGCAAATCATACGATAATTTAGGATTTTTAAGCAGCCATTGTTGTAAATAATTTTTATGAAATTCTACTTTTTTTGCACCTATTTCAGCCGGTTGTATTTCGGTTTCAACTAGTAAATCATCTAAAAATTGAATTGGTTGGGCATTTGTGTTGGTGTAATCAAGTAGCTGGTTTTTATATTTCAAATAGCAATGCGCTTCGGGTAAATAAGTTAATTGATACGTTTTTAATATCCCTTTTATCTTGGGTATATTTTTGTCATTCATTTTAAAAATACCCAGCGTAAGTTGTAAATCACTAAAATTATGCTCATTGGCTAATTCTTTTAATAAAGCATGTTTTGTGCTGCAAGTACCACATTGTTCATCAAACATGGCTAATAAACTATTTTTGTTGCTGTTTCTGGCATAAGGCCATGCCCCAATTAGCCTGCAAGCATCTGTAAAATTGCGGATATTTAACTGTAAAAATGCCTTTGCAATTTTTTGTTGTGGTAAAATTTCAAAATTGGGATGATCCATATTGTTTGGTGCTGCATTCACTTTTTAACGGCTGGTCTATTACGGATAGCACCCATTAAATTCATGAAAATATTTCATCAGTTTGAAAAAGTTGTAGCCTTAATAATTTAATTCTATTTTATAACTTAAACAGTTCGTTGAAGCTTATTTTGAATCAGGAGAAATATGATTCTGTTCTAATATTTTATTAAAAACATCCTCTTTTCCTTTATCTTTCATTTCGCCATAAATCATATTAATCATTTTTTCGGCATCGGCCCTGTAGGGCGACTTTTGATCGACATAAATATTATAAGCCTTGCACATATTATCTAGTCCTTTTTCAAAATCATTCAAGTTCATAGCGTATATATTTCCGATGCCATAAAATATTTCTGGATTGTTTTTATCAATGGTAGCCAGTTTTTCATAGGCCTTAATAGCTTTATCGTATTCTTTTTTATATTGATAAGCCACAGCGATATTTTGTAAAGGCATCATCCCAAAAGGGTCAATATCTAAAGAGTTTTTATAACATTCAATGGCTTTATCAAAGTTATTTAGTCTGCGATAATTGACCCCTAAATTATCCCAGGCAAAAGTAAACTGAGGGTCTTCTTTAACTGCTTTTTCGAAATAGTCAACGGCCTTTTTGTAATCCTCTTTCTGAGATGCTTGTATCCCTTTATCGTAAAATTTTAGTGCTTTTTCGTTTTCTGAAAAAGACCTTTCATTGACTATTTCATTGGCAGCAATTTTATCAGATAATGCTTTGCAATTTTTCATCATATAACGTTCAATCTTATAGTAATACCTTTTAAAATCATCGGAATTCTCGTTGGTATTGACAGCGATATTGATTGTTTTTTGTCCATCCATTTCTGAAGGATTTTGTGTCTTTTTAAATGCATTCATTAAAAGATCGAAGGTTTGCAGATTGGTAACATGCTTATTGATACAGGCACTTATTTCTTTTGAAATTTCTTCTGGTGTTTTGTTAGAAACCTGTATTGAATCGACACACAAACAAGCGTCTTTAGAAACACTTTTGAGCATAGCCAGGGAATCTGCTGCCTCTTCGCTCTGACCATAACTTAAAAATGAAATCAAAGAGCATGCAAAAATTAATAGTTTACTTTTCATATGGTATGGTTAATAACGAAAATTTAAATTGTAAAAAGTATCTAAAAATTGATGGTTTAATATTCAAATATACAAATAAATATAAATAACTAATAGACATAAATAAAGCGCATTATTTATGCACTTTGCGCAAGGGAAAGCGCCATTTTATGAGCTCTTTTTGTAGTGAAAACAGAAACTGAAAAAAAGCCAGTGGCAATGGCCCTACCTAAGGACTTTTATGAAGGAATCACATTTTGTGATACCACAATATCGATTTCTTTATCAGTCAAAGTATACATAAAATCAACTGTGAATAAATTTATATTTCTGCGAGCCCGACCATGTTGCTTTCCGATGCCTTCGGAAAGTAACATGGATTTGCCCAAAGTACAGAGGCAATGTGATTAACCTTGACATTCATTTAATTTGAAATTGGCCCGCATTACCTTGAATATATATTACTGCGTGGGCACTTGATAGGATTGATTTTGTTTGACAAACATCCTAAGTTGTCATATGGATTTGCTTGAATGTTTTAAACGTATTTTTACAAATGTTGATGTGAGCAGGTTTTTTACAAGAAAAAGCCTGCTACATTAAATGTAACAGGCTTTTTCAAAAATAAGTTTTATAAAAATTATCCTAAATCGTCAAAAGACACTTCCTTAAAATTACCACCGCCATTGTTCTCGTAGCCAGGGTTGTTTTGATTTCTTTCTTCAATGTATTGTTTTCTTCTTTCGGCATATTCTGCGGGATCAAAAGGCTGTTCTTTCTTGATGTATTCCACCGCATCGTTCAGAGAGTTTAAAAATTTTTCAAAATCTTCTTTGTATAAAAAGACTTTGCTCTTCTCGAAAATCATTTTACCATCATGGGCAATTTTTTTTCTGCTCTCAGTAATTGACAAATAATAGTCGCCTTTATTGGTAGCACGTACATCAATAAAATAAACTCTTTTACCTGCTTTTACTTGCTGTCCAAAAACTAAGTTCTTGTCTTTTTTTTCTAAATCCTTGTTGTCAAATTCTTCCATAATTTTTTAAAGTTTAAACACAAATCATAAATACACAATTCACAAACCTACATGATAAATCGAAAATTAGCAATAGTTAGGCAAAAAATATTTTATCTTTAACAAATGGCCTCCTTTCAATAATTTTATGAATAGGTACATTATGCAAAAACTTTGGTGCCCTCAGTACAGTTTTTACACATCTCAATTTCTGATCTGCTTTTTAAAACAGAAGCTCTAAATTGACGGTAGGAAGCACTTTTCCAGATAGTTTTAAAATTAGAAACGCTTACTTCACCTAAGGTGTGCGTTGCATCTTTATCGAAGCAGCAAGGCACCACTTTGCCATCCCAGGTTACCACGCATGAATGCCACATTTTCCAACAATGGTTCAACATTTTATTTTTTATGGAATATGTACCATCTTTATTTTTTTGATACCTCGAATAAGCTGGATTTTCGGGAATGAGCGCATTGCCATTTTTGTAATCATACACTTGTGCCGTTTTAAATCTAACTTCATCAACGCCAAGTTCTTTGGCTAGTGCGAGCACCTCATCAATTTGATGCTCGTTGGGCTTTACCACTAAAAATTGAAAAATAAGATGAGGCGTGGCCGATTTCATTTCTTTTCTCCATTTTACGATATTTTTTGTGCCTTCAATTACTTTATCTAATTTGCCACCTATACGGTATGATTGATAGGTTTCTTGGGTGGTACCATCAATAGAAATGATTAATCTGTTGAGTCCGGAGGAAATTGTTTTTTTGCAATTTTCATCATTTAAATAGTGCGCATTAGTGCTTGTGGCGGTATAAATATTTTTTTTTGTGGCATAGGATACCATATCCAAAAATGAAGTATTTAAATAGGGCTCGCCTTGAAAGTAAAATATAAGATAGATGATAGAATTTTGCAATTCATCGATAATTTTTTCAAACATATTGGTTTGCAACATACCGGTTGGGCGTGTAAAAGATCTTAATCCACTGGGGCACTCGGGGCAACGTAAATTACATGAAGTAGTAGGTTCAATAGCGATGCTGGCTGGCAAACCCCAATGAACTGCTTTTTTTGTAATTTTTGATAATTGATAAGAAATATAAAGCTTTAGGCCATTGACAAAACGACTAAAAGTTATTTTTTTAAGGATAAGAAAATGGTCTTTTTTGTTTGGCATAATTATACAATTCTAACGCCAATCACAAGTACATCATCTACCTGTTCTAGGTCGCCTTGCCATTCGTTAATTTTTTGTTCAAGATAAATTCTTTGCTCTTCCATTGTTAAGAACATTGATTCGAGAATGAATTTTTTAAACTGATTGTACTTTAATTTTTTGGCCGAAGGTCCACCGAATTGATCGGCATAGCCATCAGAAAACATATATACAACATCGCCTTTTAAAAGTTGAATTTCATGTTTTTTAAAGGGTTGTAGGGTGGTGGCCATGTGAATTCCCATAGGAAATTTATTGCCTTTTATTTCAAATAGATTTTTTTTATCGGTTTCGTGCGTATAAATGATTGCATTTTCAATGGCAGCTTGAGTTTTTTCGCGTACAATATATATTGGATTATTAGCACTAGCATATTCTAACAATAAAGTGGCTTTGTTAATATGCACTAGCGACATATCCATTCCATCTTTTGATTCCCCGCTTTCTCCTCTTTGTTTTAGTGCTTTTATAATACCTGAGCGCATGTAAATTAATCCATCATTTTGTGTCGACAGCCAAATGTTACCATATTGATCTTCAGAAATTGATCTGATTGGATAATTAATATTTGGATTTGAATATACAAAATTAAAACTCCCGTTTTCAATTTTATATGCTGCAAATCCTCCTAAATGGCCAATGTAAAAAACGTGTTTGTGTATTTTTGACTCACAAACTGTATAAACATTTTCTATAGCTGATGTGAGTAAAGTAAATCCAGTATTAGTAACTTTATATATTCCCTTTGTTGTTGATGCAATTAGCGATTTTTTATCTTTTAGTTCTGTTAGCTGCCACACCTGAGTAAAAGGAAAATTAGACTTTTCGAACTGATTTTTTTGCTTATTAAATTGAAACAAACCTGCAGAACTACCTAAGTAAACAACGTCATCTAACTTAGCTATTGCTTCTGTCATTCCACTGATATTGCCTTTATACTGGAAATTATAATTTGGTAAAGAATGCATCACCAAGCTAATACCATTTTCTGTAGCTAACCATAAATTACCATTTATATCTTCAAAAACATCGTTTATAACATTGCAGTTTACTCCATTATCAATATTGTATTGTGCTATCAAATTACCTTCAAAATCTAGAATTAACACTCCGCCTGCCTCGGTTGAAAATGCTAGTTTATTGTTACTCAATTTAACACCATTATATAAGATATTAGTGCTAAATAAATTTTCAGTACCATTATTTATTGGCATTAAACTCATTGAATATTGTTCGTTTTCATTAATCAACTTAAATTTAAATAAGCCCTTTTCTCTTGATGCTAAAATGTATTCATTTTCAGTATTCTTGGTTTTTTCAATAAAGTCTACTCTTTGATTGGCAAAAGCATCTGAGCCATTAATGTATAGCATCACATCGCCTTCTAAGCAAAAAAGGCCCACGCCAACATCTCGAACAAATATTTTATCTCCTGCATAAAAAGAGGTATGAAAGCTATTTTCAGCTTTCCAATTTTTAAAGTTTCCATCTTTGTATCTAAGGAGTCTATTTTCAGTATTGAAAAATACGCCTTCAGGTGTTGAAAAGCAATCCCAAACAGTGCCTATTTTTTCATTGTTTTTTAATTTATTGGTTAATGAAACAAAAGCCAATTTGCCTTTGTCAATCACTTTTAGATAACCAAAATCTTCGAAACAACCTACATATACCGTTTTAGAAATAGAGTCATAACTTATAGATTTGGCTTCTGTATTGGTTCCAATTTTTGTCCAGTAATTTCCATCAAATTTTAAAATGCCATCCTTATTGGCAAAATACATATTTCCTAATTCGTCTTGAGTGGCAGCCCAATTAACATTTTCGGCAACCAAATATTCTTTACTGGTATAATTATGAATTAAAGGATAGCCATAGCTTGCTTCTTTCTTTTGACCATAAGTGCTAAAGCCTAAAGTTAATAACAAACAAATTACTATGTATTTTATCGCCTTGATATTTAAATTTTTTGTACAAAACTAATATTACTATCGTTTTATAAAGAAAAAACTGTATTTTTATTTTTTCAAATTAAAACTTGACTTTGATGCCCAATAATACAAAATATATTTATCATTTGTTCTTGTATTTTATGATTATCGCTCATTTGCCAAGTGTTGTGGCACATCAACAGCATGTTAATTTTACAGAAAATAAAGGGCAGTGGAGTGATAAAGTAAATTTTAAAGCTGACCTTGATGGTGGAGCTCTCTTTGTTGAAAACAATTGCTTTACCTATCATTTTTACAATAAAACGGCCCTGCACCAGAATCACATCAATACCACAGGAAATCGCCACAAAGTAAATTCACATGCTTTTAAAATGAATTTTTTAAATGCAAATAAAGAGGTCAATTTTGTAAAAACAGAAAAGGCCAAAGCGCATACGAATTATTTCATAGGGAACAATAAAGCTAAGTGGGCAAGCCATGTAAATTCATGGGAAAGAATAGTGGCAAAAAATATGTATGATGGCATTGATATGGAAACCCAAGGTATACAAAATGGGATTAAATACCAATTCAATGTAGCCCCAAAGGCCAATTACAAAAATATACAACTCAGTTTTGAAGGTGTAGAAAAAATTTGGTTAGAAAAAGAAGAATTACATATTAAAACAAGTGTAAACGAAATGGTGGATCAGGCACCAATTGCCTGGCAAATCATTGAGGGAAAAAAACATACTATTCAATGCAAATATGTTTTAGATAAACATCTTGTATCTTTTGAGTTGTTAAATGCATACAACCCAAAGTATGAATTGATAATTGATCCGGTACTTGTTTTTGCAAGCTATACTGGCTCTACGGCCGATAATTTTGGTTTAACTGCCACTTATGATGCCAGTGGAAATTTATATGCCGGTGGTTTAATTTATAATATTGGTTATCCAACCACCATTGGTGCCTTTGATGATAGTTACAATGGGGTAGCACAATATGGACGCACAGATATTTCGATTTCTAAGTTCGATAGTACTGGTGCTAATTTAATCTATAGCACTTATTTTGGAGGTGCCAATAATACAGAGGTAGTGCAAAGTATGGTGGTAAATTCACAAGATCAATTGTGTATTTATGGTTCTACAAGTTCTAATGATTTTCCAGTTACTTCAAACGCCTACAATATTACGTTTAATGGAGGAATAAACTTTCAAGCCACCAGTAATGGGACTTATTTTGATAATGGGACCGATATTTTTGTAAGCAGATTTAGTGTTGATGGATCGCAGTTATTGGCCAGCACCTATGTTGGTGGAACTGAAAATGATGGTGTAAATACCACCCCCAGTTTAACTTTTAATTATGGTGATTTTTACAGAGGTGAAATTAATGTTGATGAAAATGATAATATTATTATTGGATCATGCACTAGTTCAGCCGATTTTCCTGTAACAAGCAACGCCTCTCAATCCATTAAAAATATGTTGCAAGATGGTTGCATTTTTAAAATGGATAGCAGTCTTCAAAATTTATTGTATAGTACCTTTCTTGGAGGTAACCAGGATGATGCCATCTATGCCATTGCTATTTCAGGCACTGATGTTTATGCCACTGGTGGAACACTCAGTACCGATATCCAAGCCAATTTAGATAGTTATCATCCGGCTTATTTAGGAGGTGCTGCAGATGGTATAGTGGTAAAATTATCGACTTTGGGCAGTGCTGGTACGCGCATTACTTATGTTGGCACAGCAGCCTATGATCAATGTTTTTTTGTGCAACTTGATGCCTTAGAAAATGTATATTTATATGGCCAAACAAATAGTCCTTCTTTCCCTTATATTGGAGGAGTTTATCAGAATGCCAATAGCGGACAGTTTATACTAAAGCTTGATAGTTTATTAAGTAATGCCATCTTCTCCACAACTTTTGGGAATGGGAATGGAAGTCCAAATATTTCTCCCTCTGCCTTTTTAGTTGATGATTGTGAACATATTTATATTTCTGGCTGGGGAGGGAATATTTTAACAGGCGTACAAACAACCAATATGCCATTAACAGGGAATGCTTTTCAATCGACAACAGACGGTTTCAATTTTTATTTGGCCGTGTTTGAACGCGATATGGATAGTTTGATTTATGCAACCTATTTTGGTGGTGGAACAAGTCAAGAACATGTAGATGGTGGCACCAGTCGTTTTGATAAAAAAGGAATCGTTTATCAGGCGGTGTGCGCAGGTTGTGGAAGCAATGATGATTTCCCCACCACACCAGGAGCTTGGAGTAATACCAATAACAGCAATAATTGCAATGAAGGCGTATTTAAGTTCGATTTTGAAATAGGGATTGTATCAGCTGATTTTACCGCTTCTCCAATGTCGGGATGTTCTCCATTGGTGGTTAATTTTACCACTACAAATACCACCAATTTTTTGTGGGATTTTGGAAACAATGACACTACCTCTACAGAAATAAATCCTACAAGAACTTTTCCAAGCCCGGGAGTGTATCCAGTTACATTAATTATTAGAAACATTAATAGTTGTAATGTGGCTGATACCTTAGTTAGGTACATTACAGTTTTGCAAGGACTTGAAGCAGATTTTACAAATACCATTGTTCCTTGTGAAAACACCATTAATTTTTCTGATTTAACCATTAACACGTATCCAAATGTGAATTCATGGGCTTGGGATTTTGGTGATGGAAGCACCTCTTTACTTCAAAATCCAGTGCACACATACGGCACATTAGGAACTTTTACTGTGCAACTTACGGTTACTGACACTGCAGGTTGTTCAGGCACAATAGATACTTTGGTTACTTTAAATGCATTAATTGCTCAACAAAGTTTGATTACCAATTGCGGTAATAATAACGTACAATTCAATGCACTTCCAGATACTGCTGGTGCATTTCAGTGGAATTTTGGCAACCCTTCTTCTCCAAACAATACTTCTGTTTTACAACAAACTAACCATCTTTATCCCGATACAGGCGTTTACAATGCTTATTTAGTAGTATATTGGGGTAACAATAATATTTGCAGCGATACTTCCTTTTTTAATGTAAATATTAATCCTCCTTTCATAGCCTCCATTGATTTTGATATAGATAGTTGTAGTAATCAAGTGAAATTTATAGAAACTACGAATTTTCCTAATAACCCAAGCACACAGTGGCAGTGGTTGTTTGGTGATGGACAAGGTTCAACTTTTCAAAACCCAATACATAGTTACGTGGGAGGTAATTTTACTGCATCGCTTATTGTAACAGCCGCAGACGGTTGCATAGATACTGTGACTACGCCTGTATTTATAAAAAGTTACAGCCCTTATTTTTTAACAAATGATTCTATTTTATGTATCTCACCAACAGAATTATTGCTGCAAGCAGCAGGAGGTGATTTTTATTTATGGCAACCACCAACACAATTCAATAACCCAACTTCTTCAAATCAATTAATCACTATTGATTCAACTTCAACCTATACGGTGCTTATTGGTAGAGTTAATGCCGAAGGCGACACCTGTTTGCAAACTTTTAATACAGAAATTGCAGTTGCCAATTTAGGACAAGCCACCTTGAGTGTTGATGCAGAAAGAGATACCATTTTTGTTGGAGAAAGTACCCCAATAAATGTGGCTATAAGTAATGGCAATTACAATTTTGTTTGGACACCTTCGCAAGGAATTGATAATCCTACAATGGATAATGTTGTTGCATCGCCCACTGTGAGTACGCAATACATACTTACTGTTTCAGAAGCAAATAGTTGTTTTAAAACTGACAGTGTATATATCACGGTATTTAAAGCAGAATGCAGCGAAGCAACCTTATTTGTGCCAAACACTTTTTCGCCTAATGGTGATGGCAAGAATGATAAATTTTTAGTTAGAGGTAACTATATTTCACAATTATATTTTGCTGTTTATAACAGATGGGGCGAAAAAGTATTTGAAACCAATGATAAAAATATAGGCTGGGATGGTTATTACAAAAGTGAGTTGGCCGATCCAGGAGTGTTTGGTTGGTATTTAAAAGCCACCTGTAAAGATGGAGAAACTAAGGAAATGAAAGGTAATGTAACATTGATAAGATAAATGGAATTAATATTTATCAAACATAAAAAAGGAGTAATAAAAGTCAATAATACTATTGCATTATTTGGCTTGTTGCTCTTGTCCTCGCTTTTAGCGCAAGCGCAGGATATTCACTATTCCCAGTTTAGTAGTGCAGGAGTTTATCAGAATCCTGGAAATACTGGTTTGTTCGATGGTGATCATAGATTAGCGGGCAATTTTAGAAATCAATATAAAGCGGTAACTGTAGGCTATAACTCAACTACTTTGGCTGGTGATACAAAATATAAATTCAAGCAACATGTGATTGGTTTAGGGGCTTTTATACAAAATGATAAAGCAGGTGATAGTAGGTTTGGGGGTAATAAATTAAGTTTATCTATTTCGTACATAAAAAAAATAAGTAAAGATTCGGCACATTTTATTTCTTTTGGAATTCAGCCTGGCATTGCCAATAGAGGCATTAGTACTTCGGCTTTAACTTTTGATAATCAATACAATGGTGATGGATTTAGTAGCTCAATTCCTGCTGATGAGTCGTTTGCCAACACTAACATAGTTTTTGCTGATTTCAGTACAGGTGTTTCATGGTATATGTTTAAGAATAAAAGAAACACGATGTTAACAGGCATTTCTTACCAACATTTTAACAAGCCTAAAAAATCTTTTTTTACAGAAAATCCAGTTGTGGTTTCGCCAAAATTAAATGCTCACATCTCCCTTTTAAAGCCTATTTCTACCTATTTAGATATTATTCCTGAGGTTCAAATTTCGCATCAAAACAAATACAATGCTATTAATTTAGGTTCCTGGGTAAAGTATTGGCTTGGTAGCACCGGCACTTCCGACTATGCTGTTTACGGAGGACTTTTTTACCGTTTAGGTGATGCAGCAATTATTGCAGCTGCTATGGATTATGAAAATTTTAGGGTTGGCTTAAGTTATGATTTAACGCTTTCTCAGCTAAAAACAGCCAATAATCTCAGGGGAGGGGCAGAGGTTTCTGTAATTTATATTTTTAGAAAAATTCCATCATTCATCATTAAATCTAAAAACTGTCCGGTATGGATGTAAGAATTAAAGTGCTAAAAGTCCAATTTAGGTCAATTGCACTTTGTCTATTGATATTTTTTTGCATTTCATGTAAAGAAAAAAAGGAAGAAAAAATTCCAAACTACATTATTGGTAAAGACACCATGGTGCAGATACTTACAGAAATGCACCTGCTAGAATCCTCTTTAGGGATTAGAATATTTGAAGAGAAGAAAATTGTTGACACCCGAAATATCGTAAAATCTAAAATTTACGAGCAGTATGGCGTAAGTAAGGAGCGTTTTTTTAAAAGTTATAATTATTACACGAAAAATAGCACTGCCATGGATACTATTTACACCGATATTATTTCTGAAATTTCGAAAAGGCAAGCAGAGCAATTAAAGAAATAGCATTATGATGTAACATTTCAACTAAGCTTTATTCAATAAAAAGACTAAAGTTTCGTTTATGTTGTAATAAATCAAATAAATTTGTGTTTGACTATAAATATGAATTTGATTTGAATAATTTACTATTAAGTTTGTGTTCACAAAAATGATGACAAAAATTTCTAAACTATTTATAAGCCTAACATTTACATGTATAATGCAGGCTTTTGCTCAAGATATTGCAATTGGTCAGTGGCGCGATCATTTGGCCTATAATCAAGGAACTTCAGTAACCATTGCAGATAAGTTGATATACTGTATTTCGAATGGTAATTTGTTTACCTATAATTTAACTGATAATGCCATTGAAAGAGCCACAAAGGTAAATGGCTATTCTGATATCAATGCAGTAAAAGTTGCCTATAACGAAGTGGCTAAGGCAGTGGTGATAGCCTATGCAAACACAAATATTGATGTTATCAAAGGGGGAAAAATTATTAATATTTCTGATATAAAAACAAAGCAAATTTTCGGAAATAAATCAATTAATAATATATTTATGAGCGAGCAATACGCTTATTTATCTTGTGGTTTTGGGGTGGTTGTACTCGATTTAAATAAATTAGAAATAAAAGACACCTATAGTATCGGAACTGGAGGTGTGGCGGTTGATGTAAAGGATTTTGCCAGTGATGGAACTTATTTCTATGCATCCACTGTTAGTGGTGTTTTTAAAGCAGCAAAAAATAATCAATTTTTGTCAGATTTTTCTTCATGGATAATAGAATCTGCGCTGCCAACAGCCAAGTTTAATGCGATAGTTTTTTATAATAATAAAATATTTACCAATCAAGATATTGAGCCATCAAACGGAAGAATTTGGCAACTTGATCTTTCATCAAATCAATGGTCATGGGTAGATACAGTTGTTGATTACAAATGTCTTGGATTAAGAGTAACGGATAATAAATTGATGGTCTTTTATCGCTATGGTGCGGCATTATATGAAGGTAATTTTCAGTATCTTGATATTAAAAACTATTATCAAAAATGTGATCCAAGGGATGGCATCTTTTTAGATGGATTTTTTTGGTTAGCTGATTTTAATAACGGCCTAGTAAAATCTGAGTTTCAAAAAGCTGACATCGAAATTATTAAACCACAGGGGCCAGTTTCCAATAAGGTATTTGATATGGCGATTTCTAAAAGTCATTTATGGGTTGCTCCTGGTGATTTAGATGGTTGGTCAAATTTATTTAATGCCGAAGGAGTTTCACATTTTTACAAGAATGATTGGCGCGTTGTTTCGGGCGATACCATGTATTTAGATTATGGAATTTTTGATATCATAAATGTTTGTGTAGATCCAAATGATCATCAAAGGGTTTTTTGTTCGAGTTGGAGCAAGGGATTGGTACAAATTAATGGTAATAAGGTTACTAATTATTTCGATAATACAAACTCAACACTCGATACCATTGCTGGCGCACCTTTTATTTATGTTGGTGGAACGGCTATTGATAAGGATGGAAATATTTGGGTGAGCAATGGATATAGCACGAATAGCATTTGTGTATATGATAATAAACTTAAAAAATGGGACGATTTTGTTACGCAAAGTGTAATTGGTAATACAAGAATTAGTAAAGTAACAATCAATTCTTTAAATCAAAAATGGTTTATTTTGCCCGAAGGTGGTGGGCTTTTGGTATTTGATGATAATGGCTCGATTGCTAACAAAAGCGATGATAAAATTAAAAAGCTTGGTTTTAGTTTAGGCACAGGAGCTTTAACAGGTGCTGATGCGCTTGTTGTTGCTGAAGATTTAAATGGTGCCATGTGGGTAGGTACAGATAAAGGGATTTGTGTGTTTTATACACCTTCTGCTATATTTGATGATACCGGATTTGATGCCCAACAAATAAAAATAGAACAAGGTGGGTATGTAGAATATTTGCTTGAAAGTGAAGTTGTAAAATCTATTGTAGTGGATGGTGCAAACAGAAAATGGATTGGAACCGCAAATAGTGGTTTATACCTTGTTAATGCAGATGGAACCAAACAACTAGAACACTTTACGTTGGAAAACAGTCCTTTACTATCAAACACCGTAAACGATTTGGAGATAGATGGCGAAACGGGTGAGATTTTTATCGCAACTGCCAGCGGAATTGTTTCTTATAAATATACTGCCACTGAAGCTAAAGAAGATTATGATAGTGTTTATGCTTATCCAAATCCTGTAAAGCATGATTATCAAGGCTTAATTGCCATTAAAGGTTTAGTGCGCGATTGCGATGTAAAAATTACTGATGTTTCGGGAAGGCTTATATACAGCACCAAAGCACTTGGCGGTCAGGCTGTTTGGGATGGTAAAAATTTTGATGGGCAAAAGGCACAAACTGGTGTTTACATAGTTTACCTTACTAATCCAGATGGTTCAAAAACGGAAACTACAAAAATATTTATGGTCAACTGATGTCATCACAAAAAACCAGAGGCATATTACTACGCCTCATGCCTTTTAATGACAAAAATAGAATTGCTAAAATTTATACAGCCCATTTTGGGCTAAGAACATTTATTGTTTCGGCAAGCAGCAGCAAGTTAAGTCGACAAAAAACAGCCTTGTTGCAAGCTTTACAACCCATTTGGTTAGAGACATCTTTTTTAGAAACAGATAAACTTTGTAGGTTAGGTGAAATAAGCGCTGCAGGAAGTATCAATCATGCAATGCAGCATCATACCAAGCGTTCTATTTTGCTTTTTTTAAACGAAGTTTTATATAAATGTTTGAGAGAAGAACAAGCTGATGAACCCTTGTTTAATTACATTTTAGAAAGTATATTATATCTTGATAGAACAGAAAAACAGTGCAACAACTATCATTTGGTTTTTTTAGTACAAATGTGCCATTATCTCGGATTTATGCCTGTTTCCAACTACAGTAATTATCATAAATATTTTTATTATCGCGAAGGTTTGTTCGATAATTTTAAATCAGACAACATCATGATGGATGAAGAGCAAAGTAAATTATTTGCGCAACTGATTGGTCTTAATTTCGACAACATGGAAATGTTGCCTTTACACACAAATGCCAGAAATAAATTACTGGAAAATATTTTATTTTATTACGCCCAACATTTGCCTTCATTTAAAGATATTAAATCCTTAGAAATTTTGGCGGAAGTGCATGCGGTATAATCTTTATACTTCAATTTAAAAAAAACAATTAGAGTTGGCTCCGATTCGATCCCGCTTGCGTCCACGCTAGTGGCTAAGCGTTATGGGCTTCAATTAAGATTTGAAAACATTATGTCGCTCCCACCTACCGAAATTATTCTGTTTCTTAGCTAGTGGTTAGATATTATTACTTTCAATTTAAATCTGAATTTTAAAAATAAATGATAATTGCTATTTTTGTTTTATGAGCAGAAATTATAAATTTCATAACAAAGAAGGTATTTATTTTGTAAGTTTTGCAATAGTATTTTGGATAGATGTTTTTGTAAGAAGAGTTTATTTTGATTGTATTGTAGATAATTTGAATACTTGCATTGAAAAAAAGGGAATGCTTGTATTTGCCTATTGCATTATGCCAAGTCATTTACATTTAATTTTTAAATCTAATATTCAAGCACCACAGGATTTGCTGAGAGACTTTAAGGGATTTACTTCAAAAGAAATGGTTCGTTTAATTAAAGAGCATCCACAAGAAAGTAGAAAAGAGTGGTTGTTAAATAGTTTCAAAAAAGCAGGGTTAAACAATTCTAACATCACCTATAATCAATTTTGGCAACAGCATAACCATCCCATAGAATTATGGAGCAATGATGTAATCGATCAAAAAATAAATTATGTTCATCAAAATCCGGTTGTGGCTGGCTTTGTAGAAAATGATTATGAGTATTTATATAGCAGTGCAAGAGATTATGCAGATATAAAAGGTTTGGTTAATATTGAGAAAATTTGACAAGAATAATGCTGCAACACAAGCCAGGATACCGATAGCAATCGGTATGCGGCAGCTTGCGGTTAAGCGCTACGGGTTACTATGCAAATTAAAACCTTAATCTTCATTCTTTAAGTGCAAGAGATTATGCAAACAATAAATCAGTAGTTAAAATTGATAAAATTTGAAGTGAAGTATGCTGCAACACAAGCCTGGAGGCTTGCGGCAGCTTTGTTTTACTTGCAAAATTTTGAAAAAACTCGAAAGTATATGAAACAACCTACTTATCTTTATATTCAAAAACATAGAGTTTCTTGTTGATAATATCAAATATCGTGTAGTAATTATAAGATTTATACTTTTTCTTCGCTCCCGCTAGCGTCCACGCTAGTGGCTGAGCGTTATGGGTTACAATCCAAATTTAAAATCAAATCCTAACCCTACAAAATCTCCATTTTTGTTTTGCAGCGCTTTATCGATTTAGCATAAGTTTCCACGTTGGCATCGCTTAAAGAATGTCGTACTGCGTTTTTATAACTCTCAATAGCTTGATTGTATTTGCCTTGCAATTCATACATAATGCCAAATTCATTATACATACTGGCTTTATCAACACCACTTACCTGTAAGGCCCTTGTTAAATGTGCTTCTAATTCTACATATTTTCCAGCTGAGGATAACACTACTGCTAAATTGATGTAAATGGCTGGATAATCGGGTGAGTACAACACACATTTTTTGTAAAACTCTTCGGCTTTTTTAATGTCTTTATATTTTGTTTCATAAATCCAGCCCAAATGGTTGTATGCTTGTCCATAATCCGGTGCTTCTATCAAGATTGATTCAAGCGTATTGATAGCATCAGCAAATCTTTTTTCAGCAATCAGTTGATCGGCTTCAAAAAACATTTCGTCCAATTTAAGTTTTTGAAAAGAGTCCATTGTAATTATTTTTTTTCAAAGGTAAAACTATCCTTGTTGAGTTCAAATTATAGGTTTAATTTTTCTAGTATTTCATTAATTTTTTCAGAAATCAATTTAGCTTGTGTTAAAACCATCATATGCGAACCAGCTGTAATAATAATATCTGCTTTGATATTTTTTATAGGAATGGTATGATCTTTTGTGCCATGAATATGAATCAAAGCCTTGCCACTATTGTTTTTTTTCTCCCAGTTTACAATCATTGGAATGGTTCTTTTTAAAAATCGCTTGTCTTTTTTTCTCAACATACTTTTAAATAAAGCCTTTTCTTTGTTTCTATCGGGCTCAACTAAAGGTTGCATGATAAATGAACTTACTTTAATAAACCCCGCAGGAAATAGCTTGTAAAGCGGAATAGCACGCATAAACTTATAACGTTTTGGTAATTCATTCCGGTTTTTAGCACTAGAAATAATAATGGTTTGTAAAGGGTTTAAAATATCGTTCAATTCGGCTGCTACCATGCCGCCCAGAGAAACACCGATTAATATAAATGGCTTTGCAGTATCTATTTTAGGAATTAATTTTTGCGCAAAACTTTGCATACTTTCACCTTTTTCAGGAAGTGGTAAATTCAAGTAAATGGTGTCAAATGATGGTTTTATCTTTAACTTACTAAATAGTCTTTCATCAGCACCTTGACCGTGTATGAAGTATATATTCGTTTTTTGCTCCTGTGCATATATAGCCTTTGTGTTTACATACAGTGAAATAAAGAGTAGGAGAAATATGCTTTTTGACAAGAGTTATTGAATGTAAAAGGTAAAAATATGCTAATTACTTGATAACAGCCATAAAGGCACAAAAATTAATTATCTTAGCAGTTTCTAACAAACAAAAATTATTATGCAGTTTTTATTTCCCGGTTTCCTTGCTGCCCTTGGTTTCCTGGCTGTTCCTATAATTGTGCATTTATTTAATTTTGTGCGCTATAAAAGAATATATTTTTCTAATGTACACTTTTTAAAAGAGGTAAAGGAGGAAACGCAAAGCCGCTCACGACTAAAACATTTGCTGATATTAGCAGCCAGATTGTTGGCGGTGCTGTTTTTAGTTTTTGCTTTTGCACAACCTTTTATTCCTGCCGAAAATGCCATTGTTAAAGAAGGTACAAAGGCTGTAAGTATATTTGTAGATAACTCTTTTAGTATGGCCGCCATAGGAAAAAATGGGACCTTGTTAGATGAAGCCAAAAAAGATGCGCAGGATATTGTTAAAGCTTTTGGACCAACCGATAAATTTCAATTGCTCACCAACGATTTTCTAGGAAAGCATCAACATTGGGTGAATAAAAAAGTATTTAACGAAATGTTGGATGAGGTTAAAATAAGCCCATCAGTGCGCAAAATTGAAGAAATTGTGGCTCGTCAAAAAGATTTATTGGCCAGCGCCAATGAAAATGTAAAGCTTTCTTATATTATTTCCGATTTTCAACAATCGGGTTTTAACATGTCTAAATTAAATTCCGACTCTACTTTAGCATGTCAGTTGATTCGTCTCGAAGGCAATAAAACACCTAATGTTTACATTGATTCTTGTTGGTTTACCCATCCAACACGTCAATTTAATCAACCTGAATTATTATTTGTTAGCATTGTAAATACTGGTGCCACAGATTTAGAAAATGTACCTGTGAAATTAATGATCAATGGCATGCAAAGAGCGTTAGGAAGTGCTAGTATTAAAGCAGAAAGAAGTGTGCAAATTGAAATGGCATACACCAATAAGGAAAGCGGCATTATCAATGGTCAAATACAAATTAATGATTATCCTTTAACTTATGATAATGATTATTTTTTCTCTTATCAGGTGAGTAAAAAAATAAAATTATTGATTGTAAATCAAAAAGAAGAAAATACCTATCTCAATAAATTATTTGCCAATGATCCATTGTTTGAGGTCGTTCAAAGCACCCCAAAAAACATTGATTACGGCAGCTTAGGTAATTATAATTTGTTGATATTATCGAATCTGGAAGAGATAAGTTCAGGATTAATAGATGAGCTAAAATTAAACATTGAAAAAGGATTGAATGTGATGGTTTTTCCTGGTCAAAAAATCAAACTGGATGACTACAATAATTTATTAGCAAATTTCTCGAGCGCCTTAATGCCCATAGATACGGTAAATGTAAAAGTTGAGCTGCTGAATTTTAAGCATCCTGTATATTTAGGTGTTTTTCAAGAGTCAAAAATGAAAAAGGAGAATGTAAATTATCCACTTGTTTCAAAACATTATCCTATCAAAACCAACAACAAAGGCAACCAAGAGTCATTAATTAGTTTAATCAATGGCGATCAATTTTTACTTCAGTATAGCAGTAAATTAGGTAAACTATATTTATGTGCAAGTCCTTTAGATGAGACTTATAGCAGTTTTCCGCGCCATGCAATTTTTGTTCCAACACTTTATAAAATTGCAATAACAAGTAGTTTTGCATCACCTTTGTGTTATACGATTGGCGATGTTCAAAACATTGAATTGAAAAATACTAATACGCAAACCGATCCTGTTTATCGCCTTTTTGCTTTAGACGGTAAATCAGAGTTTATTGCCCAAACAAAATCAATTGGTTTTAGCACCACCATTGATGCCGAAAAACAAATCAAAAATGCTGGTAATTATTGGTTGAAAAGCAATACAAATGATACTTTAAAAGGTTTAAGTTTTAACTTTAATAGATCAGAATCAAGTACTGCATATTATACTGCCGAAGATCTTGAAAACAGCATTGAACAGTACAAATTAACTAATTATAAAGTATTAGAAAAAGGCGCCAAGAACATGGCTGCCACTATAATTAATATGAGCAAAGGCACACAACTTTGGAAATGGTGTGTAATTTTTGCTTTACTTTGTTTAGGATTAGAAATTGCTTTAATCAAATGGATGAAAGGGTAAGTGTAACATTGATAAATTAAAGGTGATTAAACCATGAAATATATTTTAATAAAAAATGCCACTGTTATTGATACAAACAGCGAGCATCACCTCAAGAAAACAGATTTATTAATTGAATCTGGAGTCATTAAAACTATTGCTAAAAATATAGAACAAATTGTAGGGGAAACAGAAATTATTGATGCAGAAGATTTGTATGTATCTATTGGCTGGATGGACTTGCGTGTTAACTTTAATGATCCTGGAAACGAGCATAAAGAAGATTTAATAAGTGGTTCAGCTGCTGCACTCAAAGGTGGTTTTACGGCTGTAGCTTGCATGGGTACTACAAATCCTGCCTTACATAGCAAATCACAAATTGAATATGTGCTTAACAAAAGCAAACATTTTCCGATACATATTTATCCAATAGGTACAGTCACCACTAGGGCCGAAGGCACTGATTTGGCAGAGCTTTACGATATGTCATTGAGTGGTGCCATCGCATTTTCGGATAATAAAAATCCATTAGCTAATGGCGAATTATTACAAAGAGCCATGTTGTATGCCAGTGGTTTCAACAAAAAAATTATTCAATTGCCTTTAGATAAAAAAATTGCAAATGAAGGTAAAATGAATGAGGGCAAAATGAGCACCATGCTTGGTCTTAAAGGTATTCCAGCCATTGCCGAAGAATTGATGTTGCAACGCGATTTAATGTTAGCTGCGCACCACAATATTGCTATACACATTGGAGGTGTAAGCACTGCAGGCGCTGTAAATCTAATTAGAAATGCAAAAAAAGAAGGGATTAAAGTTACTTGCGATGTACATGCTGTAAATTTATTGTTGCATGATGAGGTGCTGCAAGACTTTGATACAAATTTTAAAGTTATGCCACCTTTAAGAACGCAGACTGATATTGACGCATTAATACAAGGTTTACAAGACGATACCATTGATGTTATTTGTAGTGATCATACGCCACAAGATACCGAAAGTAAAGTAAAAGAATTTGATATCGCAGAATTTGGTATGATTGGCTTAGAAACATGCTATGGCGTGGTGTGCAAGGCGCTTGAAAATAAATTATCTTCCGAAAAAATAATCGAGAAAATAGCTATTAATCCACGAAAAATATTTGATATTGAAGTGCCAAAATTAGCCGAAAATCAAAAAGCAAATTTGACCATATTCAGTCCTACATTGGGTTGGAAATATGAGCTCGAAAATGGACTTTCAAAATCTAATAATAGTCCTTTTGATGGGTATGAATTTAAAGGAAAGGTTGTAAGCACCATTTTAACTAAATAAGCATTTTCAAATTGTGATTGGGCACATCCCACCTCCCGATTGCCATCGTTAGGTAGGAGCAAGCTTCCGCTATATCTTTTTTAGCAAATCCCATACGCACGCCTCAAAAAAGGTCCCGAAGCCTTTGGATCGCTGCTGTCCTTGGTGCGAAAAATAATAGGATTATACAACAAATAAAATGAGCTAAAAGAATTTATCGCCAACGAAGAAAATATACAACAAGATTAATTTGAAATTTGAATAAGTTTTAATTGAAAAATTGATTATCTTAGCAGTACACATTTTTAAGATGAGAACAATTGACATTAGAAAAAGATTAATTGAAGAAATCAATTCTTCAAGCAATAAAAACTTACTAGAAGAAATGTATAATTTCTTGAGTAAAGATAATGCAACGGATGAACTTTATAAACTTTCTCGAACGCAAAAATATGCCATCCAAAAAGGCAGAGATCAAATCAAAAGTGGTCAATCATTTTCAAATGATGAAGTAAATCTTGAAATTGAAAAATGGCTCAACGGAAAATAGTTTGGTCATTACAAGCTAAAAATAACCGAATACAAATTCTTGAATATTGGATTGAGCATAATAAATCAAATGAATATAGTAAAAAGCTCAATAATCTTTTTAAAGAAGCCGTAGAATTTATAGCTGAGTTTCCTAAAATTGGAAAGCTAACTGATGATAAATTAGCAAGAATTAAAATTGTAAGAGACTATTGGATAGTTTATGATATACATGAAAATGGTATCTTTATTTTGGCAATTTTTGATAGTCCACAAAATCCTATAAGTTTAGTATATTAAGGGCTTTCATTGATATTTGAATACATCTTAAAAAAGAAGAAGAAGTTTGATTTAATTTTAACCTGATAACAAGTATTTTACTCCTCTACTTACTTCCTAGAAATTTTATTTAGATTTATTCCTTTGTTGTTCATTTCCCCAACAAATCCTCCAAAGCCACATCCATATTTTCAAACTCAAAATTAAATCCTGCTTTCTTTATTTTTTCATTTGAAACACGACTACCTTCAAGCACCATCGCGGCCATATCGCCAAAAAGTGTTTTAATAATGAATGCTGGAATGGCAGGTAAAAGAATAGGTTTGTGCAATGCTTTTCCGATGGCTTTAGTAAACGCATAATTTGTAATATGAGTGCTGCTCACTGCATTATATACACCCTCTGTTTTTTTGTTTTTTAGGGCAAATAAAATCAAGTTACACAAATCTTTTACATGTATCCAGGGCATATATTGTTTGCCCGTTCCTATTGCTGCACCAGCATAAAAATGTACAGGTTGCGCAATTTTTTTCAGCGCTCCTCCATTTTTATCAAGCACTACACCTATGCGCATTTGAACTAATCTTTCGCATACTTCATTAAATGTGCTTGTTGCTTTTTCCCAGGTAACACAAGTATCAGCTAAAAAGCCTGTTGCGGGTGCATCTGTTTCGGTGTAAATGTGTTCACTCGTTTCAAAACCATAATAACCAACAGCAGAAGCCGCAATTACTGTTTTTAATTCTTTCTGATGTTGTTTGAATGATTTTACAAGCAGGGCTGTTGTATCAACACGACTATCAATAATTTCTTTTTTACGTTCGTCTGTCCAGGGTTTATCGGCAATGCCAGCGCCTGCCAAATGAATCAAATGGTCTGTTTTTAAAATGGCCTGCTTATCAATAAAGTTTTTTTCTACATCCCACAAATAGCTGTTTTTACTTTTTACATTTCTACTTAGCAAGATTACTTCATAACCTGCCTCACCTAAAATGGTTTGCAATACAGTACCTATTAAACCTGTGCCTCCGGTAATTAATACAACTTCTTTTTCCATAATAAACAAACAAAAGGTGAGGGTTAATGTTGCAACTTAATGAGTAGAAGTTTTCATAAATGCTTTTACAAAAGTGTATAAATTAAAATGCTCATCCGCATAAGCTTGCTCTAAGGCGGCTTTCAAATTTAATTTATTGATGTCTTTCATTCTTTCATTTTGAATTAATTTATAAGCTTTCTCGGCTAAAAGATAAGTTTTTAATTGAGGATTTTGTTGATTTAACATTAATCTGCATGCGGTCAGCAGTTCTTTAATACCTTCATTTTTGGTAGCAATAGTTTTAACTATTTGAGCTTGTTTTTTATCGGGTGATGCTGTGTGTAAAAGTGAGTATAAATGGCTCAAATAAACATCTGCGCCTGGTCTGTCGGCTTTGTTAATGGCAAACACATCTGCAATTTCCATAACACCAGATTTTAATTGTTGTATTTCATCACCTGCTTCTGGAACAAGCACCAACACAGTGATATCTGCCAAGCCAACGATTTCAATTTCTGATTGTCCAACACCAACAGTTTCAACGATGATGATATCAAAATTTGCACTGCGCATGATATCAGTAATTTCAATAATTTTAGCTGATAAACCTCCCAAAGAGCCTCTTGTAGCAATGCTTCTGATATATACATTGGGATTATTAAAATGCTCGCTCATACGCACTCTATCTCCTAAAATGGAACCTAAATTAAAGGGAGAGGTGGGATCAACGGCTAAAATCCCTATACGCTTTGCTTCCTTTAGAAGCTCAGCCAGCATGCCATTTACTAAACTGCTTTTTCCAGCGCCAGGAGGTCCTGTAATGCCAATAATTGGAACGTTTTTATTAATAGTAATGGAAGTTAATAAAGCATCATTTCCAGGTAAATCATTTTCAACTATTGTGATGCATCTCCCAATAGTTTTAAAATCGCCTGATTTCAATAGATTCAATAAGTTTGCAATGTTCTCCATTATGTTGTTTCCATAAGTGCAAAGATATTATTTCAAACAATTCATCATAAATACTTTAAATCATTTCATTGTACTTTTATTCAGTATCACTTATAATTATAACTTTGCTTTCAATAATTATAATTAACCCTATTAGTGTAGGCTATGCATCATAAAAGTATATATATAAAACTTTCTAGTTTAAAACATAGTATTTTTAAATTGGTTTTGTTTTTCTCGATAACTCAAGTACATCAAATTAAAGCACAGTGTTGTGATTTTACCATATTAATGCATGACACCTATGGTGATGGCTGGAATGGTGGTAATTTACAGGTGTTTGTTAACAGCAATGCAGTGGGTGTTTTTAGTGCTCAATTGTATGGAAGTTCAGCCACTTTTCAAGCGTGTACGAGTGATATCATTGAGTTAGTGTATGCTGCAGGCGATTATGAAAATGAAAATTCATATCAGCTTTTTAATCAAAATTGGAACCTATTATTTAATGATGGTCCAAATCCTGCTACAGGTCCAGTTTTTGACACCATTGCGAATTGTAGTGCTGTTTTTATTCCTGGCAATCACCCTTGTACGGCATTACCGCTGGATACAGTAAATTGTATATGGACAGATAACTCAACCATGCCTGGTTCTGGTATTAATGCTGGATGTGCCAATTTTGTTGGAAATGATATTTGGTTTAGCATGATTGTGCCGCCCTCAGGAAATATTAGTTTGCAAACTGATAGCGGGACCATTAATGATACAGGTTTGGCTGCATGGATTAGCGATAGTTTATGTACTAATTTACAATACTTAGGTTGCGATGATGATGCAGGGAATGGTTATTATTCTTTGCTTTCCTTATATGATTTAACACCCGGAAAAACCTTATTTGTACAAGTATTTGGATATGGAAATTCGGTAGGGACATTTAAACTTTGTGCACAAGATTTAGGTGTAATTAGTTTAGATAGTACAGAATTGCCTTTGGTGATGATTAATACCTTAGGGCAACAAATAGTGCCAGATGTAAAAATTAATGCGTTAATGGACATCAAGTATAATGGTCCTGGAAATATTACGCATGTTAGCGATCCTTCAAATATTTACAGTGGAAATATTGGCATTGAAGTGCGCGGTGCTACTTCATCTGGTTATCCACAAAAGCCTTATAATATTGAAACAAGAACAGCTACCGGTACAAATAATAACGTTTCTTTATTAGGCATGCCTGTTGAAAATGATTGGGTGTTGCTCTCTAACTATAATGATAGATCATTAATTCGTAATACGCTGGCTTACAAAATATTTGGCGAAATGGGAAATTATAGTGTTAGAACCAATTTGTGCGAAGTGCTTTTAGATAGTGCTTACAGGGGAATATATGTATTTGGCGAGAAAATTAAGCGTGACAATAATAGGGTTGCTATTGCTAAACTAACAACACTAGATAATGCAGGAGATGAATTAACTGGCGGTTATATTTTAGAGCAAAATTATTGGGATGCCAACAATAGTTTTTTATCCAATTATTCACCTATCGATCATCCCACTTTTGATGTTCATTTTGTGTATAAAGAACCTGCCGCAGATTCAATCACAATTCAGCAGAAAGCTTATATAGCTTCTTTTATAGATAGTTTAGAAGATGCACTTTATAGTCCAAATTTTGCTGATACAGCATTGGGGTATAGAAAATATTTAGACACAGAATCATTCATTGATTATTTTTTAGTGAACGAATTGGCAAGAAGCAATGACGGCTTTAAGAAAAGTGTGTTTTTTCATAAAGATAAATATTCCAATGGTGGTAAGTTAAAAGCTGGTCCAGTTTGGGATTTTGATTGGGCCTGGAAAAATATGTATGGATGCAATATTTTTGAAAGCACCGATGGTTCGGGCTGGGCACACCATATTAACGATTGCCCAACTGATAATTATTCTTGTGGTTATTATGTGCGATTGTTTCAGGATACTACTTTTAATAACGAATTGAGATGCCGCTACGAGGCATACAGAGCCAGTGTTTTAGACACTTCCTATATTTTTAGTTATATTGATAGTATCAGAACTTTGGTGCAAAATGCGCAAGCGCGTCACTTTCAAAAATGGCCTTTGTTGGGCGTAAGTGGCCAAGCACCTGAAGTTGGCCCAATTGCAACTACCTACAATGCCGAATTAGATACACTTAAATATTGGATCAACTTACGTTTACAATGGCTAGATGCTAATATACCGGGTAATTGTTCAGATATTAGTGTAGCAAATAAATTTAATCCATTCAACCAATTATTTGAGTGTTACCCAAATCCAAGCAACGAAGGAATAATTTACTTTGAGGGAAATTTTAAAAGTACGACTCCAACTCAAATTTTTATTTACGACCTCACTGGTAAATTGGTGAAACAAACAGAAGTAAAAGCTGATCTTCAAAAAACAGCAGTTTTCATTGAAGTTAAAGGTGCTTATATCTACAAATTGATGAATCAACAGGCCGAAATTCAGAGAGGTAAGATAGTTGTATTGTAAAGTATTTTACTTGTATTTTTCATGCATATATAATTTTTAAAAAATTAATATCTTAGCAAAAAAATTAAAATGAAAAAGATTTTTGTATTGTTTTTGGCATTAATATCACTGATGTGGAGTGCATGCAGTAATGATAAGTTTGAAGAAAGCAAGGCGATTAACGATAGTCTTATAGCGGTAAATAAAGATTTAGTGAAACAGTTGAATGAAAGAGACACACTCATCAAATCATTCATGGAAGGCTTTAACCAAATTCAATTAAATTTAGAAGAAGTTAGAAATAAGCAATTGTCGGTAAAAATGAACAGTGGTCATAAAGGACAAATAGAAAAGAAGGCTATACTAGACAATATAAAAGCGATAGATTTATTGATGCAAAAAAATAAGCAAACAATACTTACACTAAAAGAGCAATTAAAAACTAACTCAACCACCAACTTAGTAGGTTATGAAAACTTTATTTTAGGGCTCGAGACTATGCTTGCCGAAAAGGATAAAGAAATTTATTCATTATTAGGTAATTTAAACGATGTTAATGATGAGTTGGGCTCAATGATTAAAATGTATAGTGTAGCCAAGGCTGAGGCTACACAAAAAAATAAAAAATTAAATACGGCTTGGTATACTGCAGGCACTACAAAGGAACTTGTTAAAAAGGGTGTAATATCTAACGAAGGTGGATTTATTGGGCTTGGTACAATTAAAAAGCTCTCTGAGAATTTTAATACCCAAAATTTTGTGGAAGTTGATATTACCAAACTTAAAACTATAAAATTAGAAGCGCAAAAAATCAAGTTGATAACAACACATGTTGCAGACAGCTATTCAATAGTTAAAACCGTTGAAGGCTGCAATTTATATATACAAAATGCTGAAAAATTTTGGTCGGCCAGCAAGTATTTAGTGGTGCTTATAGAAAAGAAATAAAAAAAATCAGGCTATATTGTAGAGCGTTGAAAGCATTTCAATAACCTGTTCCACTTCTTCCATTGTATTTGTTTTTCCAAAGCTAAAACGTATAGCGGATTGTGCTTCATCTTCAGTTAAACCCATTGCCAATAACACATGTGAAGCGCTGGCTTTGTCTGATGCACATGCCGAGCCATTGGATACCGCCACATTTTTAAGACCTTTAATCAAATTTGCCGCTGATTTATTTTTAAAACAAATATTGGTTGTATTGTAAAGCCTGTTTTTAATATCCCCATTAATAAAAACATCAGGTAATAAAGATAATCTTTGTTCTAAAATTGTTCGCAATCTGGATATTTTAATACCATCATCCCACATGCTATGCATGGCAATTTCACAGGATTTGCCAAAGCCAACAATCCCTGTTACGTTTAAGGTGCCGGAACGCATTCCGTGTTGATGGCCACCACCATCTATTAAAGGTGCCAAAGCCAACTTCGGTTTCTTATTTTTAATGTACAATGCACCAACACCTTTAGGGCCATACATTTTATGTGCAGAAAAACATAGTAAATCTATGTCATCATCTTTTACATCGAGGGTAATTTTTCCTGCTGTTTGTGTGGCATCACAACAAAATAATACATTTTTATCGTGCGCTATTTTTGCAATTTCTTTAATAGGATGTAGCGTGCCAGTTTCATTGTTGGCATGCATTATACAAGCTAGACATGTTTTTTCGTTAATGGCATTTTTAAATTGTCCAAGATCAATTTGTCCTAATCTGTTTACAGGTAAAACGGTTATTTCAAATCCTTTTTTACTTAAATGTTCAAGCGTATCTAATACAGCTAGATGCTCTGTTGCAACGGTAATGATATGATTTTTATGTGTGCCATAAACAGCTGCAATTCCTTTAATAGCTGCATTGATACTTTCTGTGGCACCCGAAGTAAAAATAATTTCTTCTTTATTAGCATTGATAAGCTGTGCTACTTGAATCTGAGCTGTTTCTACTGCTTGCTCAGCAATCCAACCATAAGCATGCGTTTTGCTCGATGCATTTCCAAAATGCTGCGTAAAATAAGGCAACATAGCAGATAAAACATCTTCGAGAACAGGTGTTGTGGCGTTATGATCTAAGTAAATAGAATTATTCATTGTTATTTTGCTTTTTCTTCCTTAAAGAAACTATCTGCAATCCCTTTGTTTACAATGTAATTGGCGTAGGTAATACTTAATGTTGCTTTTTGCGGTTTATTGTCTTTCACTTTAGGTTTTTCGCCTCCAAAATCGCCTGTAACGCCCATAGGCAAAGTAGCTTTAGTAACTTCAAACGTAAATGTAAGTTGCGAAGGTAAATCAAAAGGATTGGCTTTGGCAGAATAATCGAATGAGGTTACAAAGTTTCCGTTCGACTTTGAAACAGCATCTATTTTCATAATGCATTGTGTTTTACGATCAATCCATATGGTGGCTAAAAGAATATCAGCACTATCATCCAATGGAATAATTTTTACAACATAGCAATTTGTTTTGCTGATGACTTCATTTTTAATATAAATAGCATTGTATTTTTTTTCGAATAACTCGTTAAAGGTAAAATTCATGCCGCGCTTTGGTAGCATGGCAAAACCTTTGCTTACTAATTTTATTTTATCTGGTTTTTTAAAATACAATTTTCCATCCTTTACAGGGATTTTAATAAAGGTAACATTTACTTTTATTTTAATATCAGCTGTGTAATCGTTCACCTTATTGAACTTATTTTTTACACTATCTAGTAAAGGTTGTGGATTAAATTCTTGTGCTTTACAAACATCAACAACAGTGAGCGTTTGCAGCGAAATTATCATCAAAAATAATCTGAGTGTTTTATACATCATTAATTTAAAACTTAAGTAAGAATATCTTTTCTTTTGAAGTGCCAAATGGTAAATCCAAGAAAAATAAAAATATGTGCAAGCAATGCAAATGAGGCTTTGTAAACTTTTTGCCATTCCACCGGATCAGAAAAAAATTCGCGCCAGGCACCCATATAGGTGGTAAACATAAAAGGTTTTACAGCTCTAAAAATACTTAAATCAATAGAGCTTACTATCATAAAAACAATGATAATAGACATGGTCATGATAATTGGACCAAGCGAGCTATCTACCAATGCAGATAGCATAAATGCTAAGGAAGCTACCATGCTCATGCTTAAAAATGAAAATGCAAAGGAGGCTAAAATGCGCCACAGGGCATCGTTGCTTTCAAAAATGTAGAGCATATCTTTCATTACAAATAAATCACCTTCTCCAAAAATGAGCAAGCCCGAGCCAATACTCAATGCAGCCATAAATAAAACGATGGCTAAAACATAGATTAAGATGGCTGTAAATTTTGCACAAACAATTTGTGTTCTACTAATTGGTCGTATTAAAAGTATACGCAAAGTGCCGGCAGCCGCCTCGCCAGCAATTAAATCTCCTGCAACCAAAGCTATTAAAAATGGGATATGAACCCATAAACTACTTAAGATAATAAACACACTTAAATAGCCATTTAATAAATTACCCTGAAAGGTAAAAGATTCTTTAAGGCTCTGTGTGCCTAGCTCCAGATAACTTTCACCATCTACAAACAAGGCAATTTGTATCACAATTACAATAAATGCAATAGCACCAAAACCTATATAGCTTCTTCCTTTACGGAAAATTTTATAGAGTTCTGTTTGTACTAAATTTAAAAAAAGCAAATTCATTATTTATATAAAGTAGTTGTGTGTTTATTCAATAAAATAATTTTAGGTCATGTTTAAAAAGTAATCTTCCAACGAACGCACTGGAATCATTGATTTTACTGCAAAACCATGCTCAATAAATAATTTGTTTGTTTGAGCTACTTCGTTGCTTAGTAAATTAAAATGATAGCGTTGATGCACCTCTTCAATAAATTTCTGTACTAGAAAATCATGTTGTTTTATAAAATTCAATACTTGAACATCATCTTCAAATTCAAAACTTACATGCAATTCATTAAAGCTGAGCAGCTCATTTACACTGCCTTCAACCACTTTGCTCCCTTTTTGAATAATGATCATTCTATTGCAAATAATTTCTATTTCGCTGAGTATGTGCGATGAAATTAAAATTGTTTTTCCCTGTTCTTTATTCAGTTTCAAAATTAAATCACGTACATCTTTTACACCTTGAGGATCAAGCCCATTGGTTGGTTCATCTAAAATTATAAGGTCTGGATTATGCATTAATGCTTGTGCAAATCCTAAACGCTGTTTCATACCTTGCGAAAATGTTTTCACTTTACTTTTTTCGCGCCCTTTTAATCCAACCAGTTCAAGAACTTCATATAATTTATTGCTGCTTAATCTTGTAGATTGGAGCTTGTTAAGCATTTCCAAATTTTGAAGCGCTGTTAAGTAATTGTAAAAATCAGGTTTCTCGATGATGGCTCCTATGCGACTTAAAATAAATTCACGATTGTTTGTTAGTTCTTTATCAAAAATTGAAATACTTCCAGCACTTGGAAATATCAAACCCATCAACATTCTTATCGTAGTGCTTTTACCTGCGCCATTTGGACCTAAAAACCCGTAAACATCTCCTTTGTAAATGGTTAAATCTAAATGGTTAACAGCTGTAAACTTGTCGAATTGTTTACATAATTGTGTAGTTTTAATAAGGGGAATTGCGCTCAATGTTTAATTTGCTATTGATAACAAACAAAAATACATAAGATTAGTTTAAAAAATAATCTGTAGCCATTAATTAGGTGAAACACACACCTGATTCATTAAATCGAACAAGCAGTTTTTTACCAAGGTGGGTTGCTCATTAGAAATTAAATGACCATTGTTTGGTAAAAAAATATATTGATGTGGAGCATTTACCAGCACACTATCAGTGTATTTCCCGTTTTGAGGATAAATAATAAAATCTTTGCCGCCTTGCAAAATAATGGTGGGCTGAATGATTTCTTTCCATAAGGGCGTCATTTTTTCTAACTCTTTTTGATGCGCAAATTTTTCATCGCTCGATACATCTATAGGTTTTCTAAAAAGAAGTTTTCCAATTTTGCTTTGCACAGGTTTCGAAAACCACCAAAACTTCTCTAGTTGCGGATCAGCAGCATTTGAAATAAGTAATAATGCCTTTACTTTTACTTTGTTTAAGGCTGCCAGGTATGAAGCAATTGGACCGCCATAACTACGCCCAATAATAATGATAGGCACCTTACTATATTTATCAATGATAGGTTGTAAAAGTAATGCTTGTTGCGCTATAGAAGTTACTGTACCACCTTTGGATGAATTGCCATACCCAGCCCTGTCAATAGAAATCATTTGAAAGTTTTCTAATAAAGTACTGTCGCTTAAATAATTGATATATCCATACCAACGGCCTGGTGCACCGTGAATAAACAATAGTAAAGGCAATTCCTCATGACCTGAATGTGCATAAAAAACACCATGTCCTAAAGTGTCGTAATGATAAAATGAAGGTTCAGGATGATGTGTTTTATAATAGGCATTGAGTTCTTTTTGGCTCATGGTAAACCTGCCATAGCAGCCACAAAGCGCCAATAGCGCAAGGCCCAAAAACAATAGAGGATTGAATTTCAATTTTTAAAATATTGTTCTAAAAACGCTTATTTATTTTCTTCCGAAACAGCATTTAATTTAAACGAAATTGGCAAAGTAAAATATACGTTCACAGCTTTTCCACCTTGCGTTCCTGGTTTCCATTTAGGCATTGATTCAACCACTCTTACAGCTTCTTTTTCTAGCAGTTTTCCATCAGCAATACCACGCAAAATCTGAACATTGATAATACTTCCTGTAGGATCTACAATAAATTTAACGAACACTTTTCCTTCAACACCCATTTTTCGGCATTCTTCTGGGTATTTTATATTACTGCTTAAATATTGCATCAAAGCTGCTTGTCCACCCGGAAACTCTGGCATTTTTTCTACAATCACAAATGTTTCTTCTTGGGGCGCTTCCTCAACCGCTTTAGAAGGAAGAGCAATTTGTTCGGAACTTTGAGATTGCGCATACGAAAGCTGAACTAACAACATCATTAAAATTAAGAGATATTTTTTTTTCATTTTGTTAAGATAATAATGTAAATGTAAATAATTAGATGAATACAAGTGTTTTTTAATATCCAAATTAAACAAATCCTTAACACTTGCTTAATTCTCTGCTAATAACACCTGTCTATTTTTGTAATCAAATAAACGTAGAAATCATGTTAAATTCATTACACTATTTCAACCCAAACACGCAACAAATTTATCGCTTAAAAAGTAAAGGTAAATTCACTTGGTTTTTTAATAAAAACGTTGGAAAATACTTTGCACAACAAGTGGCAAATTTATTTGTGGGATTAAGAGTGCTGCTTATAGGAATGAGCATTTGGGCATTTTTGCTTTAATTAGCAAAGCTATTTTAGCATAAATGCACCCTATATTGCAAGTCTTTATTAGATTTGCTAAATGAATTTAGTATTAGATTTTGGGAATACCAGAATAAAAGCAGGATTGTTTGATAAGGATATGCTCAAAAAAACCTTTGTCGAATTCGACATGGTGGTGATGCACGACCTTTTAAAGAGCTATCAAATAGATAAGATTATAGTGGCTACCGTGGTTGAACTACCCATGGAAACTATTAAAGTAATTGAATCAATTGGAAATGTAAGTTATTTCGAAGCTTCAACTCCAACACCCATAAGCAATGCTTATAAATCTGTAAACACATTAGGTAGCGACCGTTTAGCTGCAGCTTGTGGGGCCTATTTACAGTTTAAGGGGAGTGCATTTTTGGTTATTGATGCTGGTACTTGTATCAAATATAATTATACCGATAAAAATGGAATTTTTTTGGGTGGAGGTATCTCGCCAGGTTTAGCCATGCGTTTTAATGCTATGCATAAGCTCACCCATAAATTGCCATTAATAACATTTGATGAAAATTATCACGACTTAATTGGTAACAATACCCAAAACTCCATGAGAATGGGTGCTCAATTAGGGATGTTGGCCGAGGTACAAGGAATTATTGAACAATACAAGCTAATGGATGCGGCTGTTAACATAGTTTTAACAGGTGGCGATGCTCCTTTTTTGCAAAAAGGATTAAAAATTGGCATCTTTGCCGACCCTGATTTAATTTTGAAGGGCTTAAACAGTATTTTAAACTATCAACAATAAAAAAATTAGCTCTAAGCTGGCATTAAAAAATAGGCTGGCAGCGTTTAATAATGAAAGAAAAAATTAAAAATTATAAAGTAGCTTTGCTTATATGGTGCACCATTTTGGTACAATTAACGCAAGCCCAAAATATCACCAATTCTATTTACTCCAGATATGGCTATGGTACCGAGGTTTTTAAAGGATTTGCACAAAATATTGCTTTAGGTGGTACAGGTATTGCTCAAAAAGGGCCATGGAGTTTAAATTATAACAATCCGGCTTCTAATGCTGCATTAAAATTAACAGCTTTCAATGCCGGTATGAGTGGAAATTATATTCAACAGCTCAACACCACCGATACTATTGTAAATAAAAATGGTTCTTTTGGTTATTTGGCTGTTGGATTTCCTGTCACAAAATGGTGGGGCTTGTCTTTTGGTATATTGCCATCCACAGGCGTGGGATACAAAGTTTCAGATACCACTTCTTTTGGGAAAAGAGAAATAGTAAGTACCTATAAAGGCTCAGGAGGTCTTAATAAACTATATCTTGCCAATGGTTTCAATCCTTTTAAAATATTTAGTGATAGTTTAATGCAAGGCTTTTCAGTTGGTGTTAGCTCAGAGTTTACTTTTGGAAATATTGCCAAGGAAGAATATAGTAGCTTTGTGGGCACAGATACAAGTTACCATCTCAACATTTTAAATACAAAAAATAGTATCTATAAAGGATTTACATTTTTATTAGGCTTACAGCATACGCTAAATATTAAAGATGAAACAAAAATTACACTTGGCTTCAGTTATGGATTTAAAGGAAAATTAAACATTGATGAAAGTATTAATTCTGAAAGATATTTTAATACCAATCTTGCATCAAGCTTAGTGGATACTGCTTTTTATACCGAGTCAAATCGCCTTATTGCGCACATGCCAAGTCAATTTACTTTTGGATTTAATTTACAAATGGGGCCAAAAGTTAATTACAGTATGGAGTACAAAGTTGTGCATTGGGGAAGCGATAGTATCAGCGGGAAAGCTAACAATTTAAAAGATGCCAGAACAATAGCTGCTGGTTTACAATATTTTCCTAATAGCCAAAATCCAGACGGTTTTTTAGGTCATACTTATTATCGCTTTGGGATTAAAAATTCTACTTTGCCTTTTTATTTAAATGACAAACAAATTTTAGAAAATGCCATTACTTTAGGTGCCGGATTTCCTCTAAGAAAGGCCGTTTCAACTGTAAATATTGGTGTGGAATTAGGCAGAAGAGGTACAACTTTATACAATCTGGTGAAAGAAAATTATTTTATGATTAATGTAGGTTTTACCATCAACGATCGTTGGTTTATTAAAACAAAATACGATTAATTATTACCCAAACATGGAGGCAAAGAGGCTTTTGGCATTATTAAAAGTAAAATTCAAATTAATACTTTGCTTTGCTCTTTTTATGCTTGCATCCTGCGAGAATGATATCGAAAAGGTAAAAATTATTACGAGTAAAAAAGCCATGCCGGTAGAAAGAGGAAAGGATGTAGAAATTCTTTACAGCGATTCAGCAAAAATTAAAGCGCGCTTATTGGCCAAAGAATTAAACCGATTTGCAGAAAAACAACCTTACACTGAAATGCCGAAAGGAATAAAAATGTATTTTTACGATGGTAATCAAAAAGTGAACTCTACCTTAACTGCAGATTACGCTAAAGTATTACAGTTTCCTGATAATAATATTATGGAAGCAAAAAGAAAAGTTGTGGTAGTAAACGAAAAAAATGAAACTTTGAATACGGAACATTTGGTATGGAATCAAAAAGAGGAAACCATTGTTTCTGATGCTTATGTAACTATTACTACTAAGGATGAAATTATAATGGGCGATGGTTTAGAAAGCAATCAAAGTTTTACAAAATACAAGATTAAAAAAATGAAGGGCACCATTAATTTAAAAAAATAGCCGCATGAAAAACATGTTTAGAACCTTGCAAATTATTTGGTTAATAGCAGCCATGGGTGCACTTGTTGGCGCAATGATTAATGCATTTAACCATAAGTTGCCCGAGGCCGGTATTTTTATTGCCATTACTTTTATTGGTGCTTATATGTATGGTGTTAATAAAAAAAGGATTAAAAATATACCATCAAATTCTCAAGAAAATCAAACTAATTTATCTTAAACATTGAGTTCACTAACCGTTATATTACTGGCCATTTTATCCTCTGCTTTTTTTTCGGGGATAGAAATTGCATTTTTAACTTCTAATAAACTGCGTGTAGAATTAGAAAGTAACCAAGGTTTTTTTCCGGCAAAAATCATTTCATTTTTTATGCGCAATCCGCAGCGCTTTATAGCAGCTACTTTGGTTGGCAATAACACTACTTTGGTAATTTATGGTATTTACACAGCCGCCATTTTAGAACCATTTTTTCATCAATATATTCATTCGCAATTTGGGGTACTTATTTTAAGTGTTATTATTTCTACTTTTATTATAGTTGTTACAGCCGAATTTATACCAAAAGCCTTATTTAGCATCAATCCGAATGCTATGCTCAACTTTTTGGCCATTCCTTTTGCAGTGATCTATTTTTTACTTTTTCCAGTAGTTTATATCACCTTAGGTTTTGCAGAGTTTTTATTGAAGTATGGTTTTCGCATTAATGTAGAACAAAGTGCTGTAAGCTTTGGCAGGATTGACCTCGATAATTATGTAAAACAATTTACCGCTTCCAATGCGCATCGTAATGATTATGATCATGAAATTCAAATCTTTCAGAATGCACTTGAATTCGGCAGTGTAAAAGCACGCGAATGTATGATTCCAAGGCCCGAATTAATTGGCATGGAAGTAAATGAACCTATTGCCGATTTACAACATAAGTTTGCAGAAACGCATCTTTCAAAAATTTTAATTTATGATGAAAGTATTGATAACATTATTGGATACGTGCATTCATCAGAAATGTTTAAACGCCCTAAAGCAATAAGAGAAGTTTTGTTACCTATTTCTATTGTCCCAGAAACAATGCATGCGCGCGAAATTCTTACTTTGCTGAAACAGCAGAGAAGGAGTGTGGCTGTGGTGGTTGATGAGTTTGGAGGTACTGCGGGCATGCTTACTATTGAAGATGTGATGGAAGAAATTTTTGGAGAAATTGATGATGAGCACGATAAGCAAGATTGGACAGATAAAAAAATATCTGACACAGAATTTTTACTTTCGGGCAGGTTAGAAGTAGATTATATCAATAACAAATATCAATTAGCATTGCCTATTGGCGAAGAGTATGAAACTTTAGCAGGATTAATTCTTCAATTTCATGGCAGTGTACCGCAATTAAATGAAGTGATAGAACTTCATCCCTTTTCATTTACTATTAAGCAGGTAGCAGGCAATAAAATTGATTTGCTAACGCTTAAAATTTTAGAATAAACTGTTCAAAATTAAAACAATATGAGTGTTATTTTACCCGTAAATGGCGTTAGCCCGCAGTTTGGCGATAATTGTTTTATTGCACCTAACGCCACTATTGTGGGACAAGTTGTTACAGGAAATGATTGTAGTTTTTGGTTCAATGCAGTGGTAAGAGGGGATGTGAATAGTATTAAAATGGGAAATAAAGTGAATGTGCAGGATGGCGCAGTTATTCATTGCACCTATCAAAAAACAAAAGTGGTATTAGGCAATAATGTTTCCATTGGGCATAATGCCATTGTGCATGGTTGCACCGTGCATGATAATGTGCTCATTGGCATGGGTGCTATCATTATGGATAATGTTGTTATACATGAAAATTGTATTATAGCCGCGGGTGCAGTAGTACTCGAAAACACAGTGGTAGAGGCAGGCTCTGTTTATGCAGGCATTCCTGCAAAAAAAGTAAAACAATTAAGCGAAGAATTATTTCAAGGAGAAGTACAACGCATTGCCAATAATTATTTGATGTATAGCAGTTGGTTTAAAAACGAAGAAAATACCAAATAATTTGATCATAAAAGCCAATTATATCGACATTGAAAATCGAAAAATGTATGCTGCAGCCATCACCATAGATGGGCGTAAAATAGTTTCGGTACAAGCCATTGATGAAGCAGTTGAAGATTATATCCTGCCGGGTTTTATTGATGCACATATACATATCGAAAGCAGTATGGTATTGCCTTCAGAATTTGCTAAAGTGGCCTTGCTGCATGGTACAGTTGCCACGGTAAGTGATCCGCATGAAATTGCCAATGTTATGGGTATTGAAGGGGTGAATTACATGATCGAAAATAGCAAAACTGTACCTTTTAATTTCTTTTTTGGGGCACCAAGTTGTGTGCCAGCAACCGCTTTCGAAACTGCAGGTGCTACTATTGATGCTAAAGGGATTGAAGCATTAATTCAATCAAAAGATATTTGGTATTTGGCCGAGGTGATGAATTACCCCGCAGTTATTCATCGTGATGCAGAAATGATGCAAAAAGTACAGGCAGCGCATAAGGTAAATAAGCCTGTTGATGGCCACGCGCCAGGTGTTACTGGTAGCGATTTGCAACACTACATCAGCGAAGGCATCAGCACCGATCATGAGTGTTTTACCTATAACGAAGGTCTCGAAAAATTAAAATTAGGCATGAAAGTCATCATCAGAGAAGGCAGTGCCGCTAAAAACTTTGATGCATTAATTCCTTTGTTAAAAGTTTTTCCAAAGCAAATTATGTTTTGTTCTGATGATAAACATCCCGATGATTTATTACTTGGACATATCAATCAATTGGTATTGCGCGCCATCAACCAAGGGTATGATTTGTATGATGTATTACATGCAGCTTGCCTATTGCCCGTAAAGCATTATCAATTGCCAGTTGGTCAATTAAAAGTGAATGATGATGCCGATTTTATTGTGATCAATAACCTAAAGGAATTTAAAGTAAAGCAAACCTTTATCAAAGGGAATTGTGTAGCGCAAAATCAAATCAGTAATATCGAAACCAAACCATTTCATATTATCAATCAATTTAACTGCCATGCCATCACAGCAAAGCAATTGGCGTTAAAGTCAGGCAACGGAAAAATAAAAATTATTGAAGCCTTCAATAAGCAATTAATTACTGCCTGTATTGTTGATGCGTTGCCTATTATTGAAGGTGTTTTAACTACCGATATTACCAAAGACATTTTAAAAATTGTGGTGGTAAACCGCTATTTTGATGCACCGCCATCAATAGCATTCATAAAGAATTTTGGCTTAAAAGAAGGCGCCATTGCCAGCTGTATTGCACACGATAGTCATAATATTGTGGCCGTAGGTGTTGATGATGAATCATTAGCCCAAGCCATCAATTTAATTATCGAAAATAAAGGTGGCATTTCAGTGGCGCACCAACATGGTAAAGATGTGCTTCCTTTGCCAGTAGCGGGTATCATGAGCAATAAATCGGTTGATGAAGTGGCCGCAGGTTATCAATCGCTACACTATAAAGCCAAAGAATTGGGTTGCAAATTAGATGCACCTTTTATGAGTTTATCGTTTATGGCCTTGTTGGTTATTCCTGCCTTGAAACTGAGTGATAAAGGATTATTTGATGGGTTGAGTTTTAGGTTAACGGAATTAAATTCCCCTCTCGAGAGGGGTTAGGGGTGTGTTAAAATGCTTATTTAATTTCAACAAATGTTTTGGGCGTTCGCCTGCTGAAGCAGCCGCCAGGCTGTTTGTTCCAATTTTTTTGGCTTTGGCCAAAAAAGATTTCCACGTCCATCCCTAACGCAACTTTTGTCTTTACTTCAAACGTCATTGCAAATACAAAACCTTCATTATTCATAATCTTATACCGATTACACTTTCAATTTAGTCCAATTGCGGCCAAGCCTTAATTTACTTGTTTCAAGTTGTATCGGCATTAACCATTGTAAATTTATTAAACAGCTTTGGGCTATTTAGGGCTTGCTGAATAACTCAGAATTATCTGATTTAGATATATTTGCGCTATAAAAAACATAAAAAAGTGCAAGGTAAAAATCAAGAGAAGCCAATAAAATCAAACAGAAGGCTTGCATCTACTCAAAAATACATCAGTCCGAATCAGTTGACCTTAGATGGATTTGAGACCCCATTTGAGCATCAGTTAACGATTGAAAATCGATGGGTAAAGCTTGCAAAGCTTTTGCCATGGGATAGCGTTATCAGTTTGTACAACAAGCAGTTTTCTTCCAAGGAAGGTAGACCTCCAATCAATGGTCGTATCGTGATAGGGGCTGTTATTATTAAGCATATGCTTAATCTATCAGACAGAGAGACAATTGCTCAGATTCAGGAAAATATGTTTATGCAATATTTTCTTGGGTTTTCAAGTTTTACCAATGAGCCACCATTTGATGCA
>JBILPB010000208.1:0-4399 GCA_044374175.1 Bacteroidia bacterium
ATGGTTGCAGTATTAAAAATGTAGTTCAAAATTCTAAAATTACCGGTGTTGTGCTTGAAAACTGTATATCAATTGAATCAAACAAAGTGCTGGTTTGCACCAACGGTTTTGCTAAGGAATTATTACCCGAATTAGATGTTGTGCCGGCAAGGGCTCAAGTTTTGGTAACTTCACGTATTGAAAATTTAAAAATTAAAGGAAGTTTTCATTTTGATGAGGGCTATTATTATTTCAGAAATATAGATGATAGGATTTTATTTGGCGGTGGTCGTAACTTAGATTTTGAAGGAGAAAGAACTAATGAATTTGGCAATACACCAATTATTATGAATCGTTTGAAACAAATGTTGGATGAAATGATTTTACCAAATCAAAAGTATACGATTGATTATACTTGGAGCGGTATTATGGCTTTTGGAGAAAATAAAAGTCCAATTGTAAAACAGGCTGCGCCAAACATTTATTGCGCTGTTCGCTTGGGAGGAATGGGTGTGGCTATTGGTTCTTTGGTGGGAAGTGAGGCGGTGGAGTTGATGTTGGAGAGTGTTTGATTTTATTGCCACAGATTCACAGATTAAAACTATTTACAATTATCACATTTATTTGAATTACTTTTTGTTTTTATAAACTTAGTTAAAACAAACTTCTTAACTAAATACCAAATTGCACCTAAAACTATTAAAGAAGTAATTATTTCCTGATAATATTGTTTTAAAAATAACATGCTACAAAATTAAGGTTTTTCATAACTTCGCGGCAAATTATTATTGTATAGAAATTTATGTTAAAATTTGATCGTAAGAAACATCGCGATAGTTTATTGTTAGGATTGTATCAAGGCTTATTGAAGCCACGTATGATTGAAGAGAAAATGCTATTGTTATTGCGCCAGGGGAAAATCTCTAAATGGTTTTCGGGCATTGGACAAGAAGCCATCTCTGTTGGTTTAACGATGGCTTTGGAAGAAGATGAATACATCTTACCGATGCATCGCAACTTGGGCGTATTTACTTGCAGAAATATGTCCTTGAACAGGTTGTTTGCGCAATTTCAAGGCACTATGGGTGGTTTTTCAAAAGGTAGAGAAAGGTCGTTTCACTTTGGATCACAGGAACATAAAATTGTAGGTATGATTTCTCATTTGGGTCCGCAGATGGGCGTGGCAGATGGGATTGCCTTAGGACATTTATTAAAGAAAGAAAATAAAATTACGGCTGTTTTTACCGGAGATGGTGGCGCCAGTCAGGGTGATTTTCATGAGAGTGTTAATGTGGCTGCAGTATGGAATTTGCCAGTGATATTTGTGATTGAGAATAACGGTTATGGTTTATCAACCCCATCCAATCAGCAATTTAAATTTAAAAACTTTACAGATAAAGGAATAGGCTATGGTATGGAAGCCTACAAAGTAGATGGAAACAATATTTTGGAGGTGTATGATATGGTAAAAAAATTATCAGAAAGTATGCGCGAAAATCCAAGGCCAATCATGTTGGAGTGTATGACTTTTAGGATGCGCGGACATGAGGAAGCATCAGGAACTAAATATGTGCCACAAGAATTGTTTGAAGAATGGGGTAAAAAAGATCCTTTAAAAAATTACGAGAAATATTTGTTGGATGAAGCGGTGTTGACAGAAGATTTGATAGAAAAATATCGTACCGAAATTAAACAGGAAATTGAAGATGGTTTAGAGCAAGCTTTTGCAGAGCCCAAAATTGTTCCGAATACAGAAGAAGAATACCATGATTTATATGCACCATTTGATAATTTACCTATTAAAACATATTCGGTAGGTTCAAAAAATAAACGTTTGGTTGATGCCATTAGTGATGGTTTAAGAGAGAGCATGTTAAGGCATCCAAACTTAGTATTAATGGGGCAAGATATTGCAGATTATGGTGGTGTGTTTAAAGTTACTGAAGGTTTTATGGAAGAGTTTGGAGCAGCGCGCGTGCGCAATACTCCATTATGTGAAGCGGCTATTTTGGGTACTGCACTGGGTTTATCCATTAAAGGTATGAAAGCCATGGTGGAGATGCAGTTTGCAGATTTTGTTACGGAAGGCTTTAATCAAATTATAAATAATTTAGCAAAGATACATTGGCGTTGGGGACAAAATGCAGATGTTGTTGTGCGTATGCCAACAGGTGCAGGAGTAGGAGCAGGGCCATTTCATTCGCAATCGAATGAGGCTTGGTTTTTTCATACACCAGGATTAAAAGTGTTGTATCCTTCCACGCCAGCAGATGCTAAAGGCTTATTGAATGCTGCTTTTAACGATCCCAATCCGATTATGTTTTTTGAGCATAAAGCCTTGTATAGAAGCGTTACCGGAGATGTGCCTGACGATTATTACACAATAGAAATTGGCAAAGCGAATTTGGTAAAACAAGGTTCTCAAATTTCTGTTATTACTTACGGATATGGTGTACATTGGGCTTTAGAGGTATTAGCTGCACATCCTGAAATTTCGGCAGACTTATTAGATTTAAGAACCTTGTTGCCTTTTGATAAGGAGGCCATCATCAACACAGTGAAGAATACAGGAAAGGTGATTGTGTTGCACGAAGATACCTTGATGGGAGGTATTGGTGCTGAATTAGCATCTTTTATCAATGAAAATTGTTTTAATTATTTAGATGCGCCTGTTGCAAGATGTGCTTCATTAGATACACCAGTGCCTTTCTCTATAGAATTAGAACAAAATTTCTTACCTAAAAATAGGTTTAAAGAAAAATTATTGGAGTTGTGGGCTTATTAATTTAAAGGAAAAGCAGCAATGAATTTATCATCAAAATTATTGTCGGATGCGGTGAATGAATTTGCTGGACTGCCAGGTATTGGTAAGAAAACTGCCTTGCGTTTGGTGTTGCATTTATTGAAACAAGATGCAAGTAAGGTAAGTTCATTTGCAGATTCCTTAACAAAATTAAGACAAGAGGCGATTTATTGTAAACAGTGTTTTAATTTATCAGACAAAGAAGTATGTGATATATGCAGCAGCAGCGCTAGAAATAATGATCAAATATGTGTAGTTGCCGATTTGCGTGATATTATTGCAATTGAAAATACCTCGCAATATAATGGTTTGTATCATGTGTTAGGTGGCATTATTTCGCCCATGGATGGCATTGGTCCTTCTGATTTAAATATTGAAAGTTTGGTTGCTCGCATTAAGGAAGAAGGCACAAAAGAAGTTATTTTGGCGCTCAAAGGCAGCATGGAAGGCGACACTACTGCCTTTTATATTTACCGCAAACTCAAAGATTTTGAATGTATGATCAGCATCATTGCACGTGGTATTTCTATTGGTGATGAGTTGGAATATGCCGATGAAATTTCTTTGGGAAGGAGCATTATGCAAAGGACACCTTTTGAGAATACTTTGAAGGGGTAGGTATTTACACTTATTTTATTTGAACGTCATTGCGGCACTGAGCCGCTAGCAGTTTCTCATCTTGGAAGATAGCAGAACAAGTTCGATATGAAGACTTGATTGCTAAAACACTTATAATACTATTCCCAAAAATCAAACACAAAGTGCCTATTCCACTGATAAGCTTGCCTTTTAGGGTTCTTGTAATTATTAGTTTATTTATTGAAGATAATTGATTTGTTCATGGAATTCTTTGAAACGCGTTTATTGTTTTTTTACCCTCACAGCCCATAATTTTTATTTATTATTGTAATCATTAAAATAAGCTTATGCGCAAACTACTTTTTTGTACTTTTTTATTTTTTCAATTTCAATTGTCGAAGGCACAAATGGAAGCACCAAAGAGCAGTGCCGAAATTTTGCAGGCTTTACATAAATTAAATACAGTAGGGTCTGTATTGTATGTGGCGGCGCATCCCGATGATGAAAATACACGCTTGCTTTCATACATGAGCAAAGAACAAAAAGTAAGAACAGGATATTTGAGCATTACGCGTGGTGATGGTGGTCAGAATTTGATAGGGAAAGAGCAAGGCGAAATGCTTGGATTGATTAGAACGCAAGAACTTTTGGCAGCCCGCAGAACAGATGGTGCAGAGCAATTTTTTACACGCGCGTTTGATTTTGGTTATTCAAAAACACCTGAAGAAACTTTTAATTTTTGGAACAGAGATAGCATCTTGAGCGATATGGTTTGGGTGATTAGAAATTTTAAACCCGATGTAATGATTTGTCGTTTTCCTACTACAGGAGAAGGTGGTCATGGGCATCACACCGCCAGTGCTATATTAGCTTTACAAGCTTTTGATGATGCAGCAAATCCTCAAAAATTTTCCTGGCAATTAAAGCACACTTCTGTTTGGCAAGCACGCAGTATTTTTTGGAATACATTTAATTTTGGCACCACCAATACCACTTCCGAAAATCAAATAAAATTTGATGTGGGTGTTTATAATCCTC
>JBILPB010000209.1:0-4362 GCA_044374175.1 Bacteroidia bacterium
AAAAATGAAAAAACCAGCAGTACCAAAACCAACGATGGGCTATAAGCCTACTCCTTTGGCACCTAGCACAACGGTTTTAACATTTGACGAGATTTTCCAATGGATTGTAAGGCAAGAAAGTGGAAATAAAGGTCCATTACTTAAGGCTAAACCAGACGGAAAAGACAAAAACGGAAAACAATTATATTCTATTGGATATGGTCACCAAATTCAACCAAATGAACTTGAGTTGATGACCCAAACAATTACGGAGGAAAAATCATTACAACTTTTTCAAAAAGATATTGAATCAATGAGAAAACAGTTAAACAGTATTATTAAAGTGCCAATTAACAAAAATCAACAACTTGCTTTGTTGTCATTGAGGTACAACATTGGACCAGATGCATTTGCAAAAAGTTCTGTTTTAAGATTATTAAATGAAGGAAATTACACGGGTTCTGCTTTAAGGTTTGCAGACTGGAGGATATCAGATGGAATGATAAATCGCGGACTTGTTGCTAGGAGAGAAAGAGAACGTGAACTATTTTCTAAACCCGTATAAAATGGATTGTCTAAGAAGTTTCAATTTTAGGGTTGAATTAATAAGTAATATATCTGGAGCTACTGAATTAAAACAGTGGAGCACTGGAGCAGCGCAACACTTTTGGCAAGTTTCAACACTTTCGACAAGTACCTACAACATTGAAGGTTACAAAAACATAAATGTTTACGGAATTGATGTTTTAGGAACTATACAGACTCAAACCAATACAATTATAAACGGAGCAATTGTCAATGATTGGAGTATTGATGTTGCAGTAGGAGGGCAAAGACCTATAATTGGAGGGTCTATGGCAGCAACAAATATTTACGCTGTGGATTTAGAAACACCTGGTAACAAAAGTTTTTCAATTGGAAAATATACTAATAGTTTAAAATTTGCAAGTCCTTATGAATCCGTAAAATTTATTCAATTAGGAAGAACCCTAGCCCAGGGATACGGATGGGAAACATTAACCGCAGTTAATCTTAGATGGAATTTAAATTTCGTGGTGTTTTATAAATTTGAAGGGGAGTAAATTGCTTTTTTGTAAAAAACCCATACTTTTGAAATGTCAAGCAATGCAGGGGTGCAACTTGAACAAATGAGCAAGTAAACATTTGGCGGCCAATAGGTCGCCATTGTTTTTTTCTATTGGTTTGGGGGTTTAATTGAATTAATCTATAGGTATTGCCTATAGATTTTTTTTTGTTTTAATTCGAGAAATCAAACCCCAAAACAATGATACCAAACAGAGAACGCCTTAAAATTGAGGTAGCAATCCGCCCACACATTCAAGCGGTGGAAGTAATTAACCTAGAACTGCAAAAAGTAAACGGCAGTATAGAACGAAAATGGAGGCAATTAGACGATTTTAGCGCGTCTTGGTCTTATACCATGTGGCAAAATTGGAAAGATGCCATGCAAGGAGAAATATCATATCGGGAATATCTTATTATTATCCTTGAAGCTTACCAAAAATGATAAGCTTAAACCCCTCGGGGTTTGCTTGTTCATTTAATGAAGCTGCATTGGAAAACCTTTCCAATGATAACGGCGGAAAAAAAGAATTTACGGCAAACCGAAGTAGGAGAGGACGTTTTTACAACGTCCTTTCTTGTTTACACTTTTCAGAGCAAATACAAACCTTTTGGACTTTTACTATAAAAGACCTTCAAACAAATTTTGAAGTTAGTGACGGGCATTATTCGGCCTTATTTCAAAAACTTTTAGAAGGTTTAACACTTAGATACAAAAGAGGAAGGCCAAACGGTCTAAAAAATTTTGTATGGGTAAGCGAAGCACAGGAGCGAGGAAATATACACTTTCATATGGTGACTAGTACTAAGTTTATTTCTGTGAATTTTGTGCAGCAGTATTGGAATAAATTGGTAGGTCAAGATTCAAAAAATTCTGTTGATGTTGAATTCATAAAAGAAAATTCAATTCGTAATATTTCGGGATACTTTGCAAAGTATATGAGTAAATCACACGACAAAAATTTTGAAGGAAAGGGATTAAAGGGTAGGGTTATCTATTGCAAATCCTTTGGATATTCTAGAAACTTTCCAATTTTTGAAAAATTGATAATACATCCTTATCGATTGCAAAAAACTTTTCCAGATATGGAAAAAAATAAAGTCACAAAAAAAATATCCAAAGACATTTCAATCGATTATTATTTTTTAAACACTGAAAAAGTATTGGAATTACTTAAAAACTCCGCCGAAACTATGGGTTTATCTAAGTCTACGGATGTCCGACAAAAAAAAATACAGAAACTTATTGAAAATTTTTAGAAAAGTTTGCTTTTTTAATAGAAATTTTTGTTAATTCACACAATAAACAGAAACTAATCCAATCTTATATGGCTCTTATCGGAACCTTTCCTGCTTCGGCTTCTGCCGTTTTTAACCTAGATTTCTTACCTGAGAAATTTCTAATCTCAAACACTGCTGACGTAAACCAGGCACTAAGCAATTTTAGTGTAGTTTGTTCAGGTACTCAATTGATGTCAATTACTGACGTAAACAGACTTACTGCTCTTGCAAAGTTTGATTCTGGAGCAGCTTTGTCAGACCCATCGGCAGCTAACCAGTCTACAACTGCATCTTATTTAAGACTTGCAACAGGTAGAATTAACAAAGCGACTACAATTACTGGAACAAACGGGATTGCATTTAGCCTAAATGTTTTTGCAGCTTCAACTAACATTTCAAATGTTGCACGCAGAGCGGTAGAACAATCAATTAATCCAAGTGCCAACGCAACTTTTGACAATTTCGAAGCATTGATTTTTGACGCCACACACGTTTTAAGAGCTCAAATAACTTTCGCAAATGGTTTCACGGACGAGTATACAGTTGCTGAACTTCGTGCATTATATGCTAACTATCATATTTCTGATACCAATGGAAACCTTGAGGGTTTGGTAGCAATTGATGCTGACAGCGGTGCAGGTTTGATTTCTCAGGTAGTACTATTCAATGGTGCTGGCGGTTCTACCGTTGTTTTGAAGTCTGACTATGTCCAATTGTAATAAATACAATTCAACTAATAATCCGATGCCTATACAATTGGCTCCTTTGGTTGGTGCAGGGCTTGGAGCTTTGCAGCAAAGCAAGATTGAAAAAGCTCTTGCGGGCGAAAAAACTTATACAAAACCTAAAACACTTTTCGGAAAATTAATCGGCGGAGTTAGTGGAAGAAGTGCGGCGGCGGAAGCTACTGCAAGTACCAAAACTGCTCCTTTAAGTTCAAATGTTATGAACTCACTACAACCAAGTACAAAAAGCACTCCTATTACTGGTGGTTTCACCTTTGGTGGTGAAGCTTCTAAAAAAACTTACTTGCCTTTTGCTATTGTTGCAGCAATTGTAGCTGTATTTTATTTCATGCGTAAAAAAGGGCGAGGCCGTAGAAGATAATTATGAGACTACCAAAAATTCCTAAAGGACTAGCTACAAGAATTCGCAAAGCGGAAACAAAGTTGGCACAAAAGAAAAAAGTGGATGACCGCAAAAAAGAAATTGTGGCCATGCGTAAAAAATTAGAATCTCTTAAGAAGAAATTCTAAAATGGAAAATGCAAGAAAGTTTTTACCTCTTATTGTTGGCGGCCTTGTGGCTGTTGCTTTCTTTTTCATTTCCCGCAAGGTCCGCCAGAGTAGCGGGAATACTCAAGAGCGTTCTCAAATTTTGGAAAAAGCCAGAGAAGCCAAACTAGCAAAATCAATTTTACGAAAAACAGAAGACGAAGATGATACGGAAAGTATTGCCATTTAAAAATTTCCCACATAGGCTTTTTAGCATTGTGGCAATAATTGCCCTAGTGGCATTTCTTTTAACTATTAAACCAGTAGCGGAAACGGTTAAAAAACTAGTTGAAATGCTAGGTATAACTTTTCCACCAATGGAAATATTTAAAAATGCAGCTGCAAATATTTTACTTGTTTGCTTGGGTTATTTTGCTTTGGTTATTGCTGCCGCAATTGCAATACCTATTGTAAAAATTGCTGTTACTGTTTCAGCTGTTGCAGTTGTAGGTTATGGCTTATACAATCTATATAAGGTATTTTCGGGTAAACCAGTAATGAATATTCTTCCCGAACCAGGTCCAAAGCCTTCACCAAAGCCAGGAACTCCTATGCCATCTCCTAAAACAAGTCCATCTTTAGAGGATAGGGGATATGTAAGCGTTCCTTTAGGAGATAGTAAATAATGCAATCTGTTGAAAAAGCAATCAAGATTTTGGAATACGGTTTATCTCTATGCCGCTGGGGTATTGATTCTTTACGTTCTTTCCCGATTTATAAAAATGAAAAAACCAGCAGTACCAAA
>JBILPB010000210.1:0-4357 GCA_044374175.1 Bacteroidia bacterium
TGAGATAGTTAGCAGAATCTCCCATATAGGTGGTTCTGTTTACATCACCTCTGCCGTATCTTTCATTGTATCTAAAACTATAATTGGAATAAAGATTTACCTTGTTTTTTCTAAAATTATAAGAAACATTTCCATTGTATTTGTTATTCGTACCTGCACTTACAGTAGCATTACCATTAGTTCCTTGTAATTTATTTTTCTTTAACACGATATTGATAATACCACTCATGCCATCAGGGTCGTACTTTGCCGAAGGATTTGTAATAACTTCAACCGATTCTATTGCACTTGCAGGTATTCCAGAAAGCACGCCAGCTCTTCCTGCACCACTCATTCCGCTTGGTCTACCATCAATTAAAATGGTTACATTACCACTGCCACGCAAACTAATATTTCCATCAATATCAACACTTACGGTTGGCACTTGCGCAAGCACATCATTTGCGGAACCACCATTAGCAATGGCTAACTTTTCGGCATTAAACACCTTTTTATCAATGGTGTTTTTTACCATGTCTTGTTGTGTTTCTATGGTAACTTCTTTTAGCACTTTTTCATTTGTGCCTAAATTTAAGGTGCCTAAATCTCTTTCTTCTAATTTACGCAATACAAGGGTATCCATCATTAATGATTTGTATCCCATAAAAGCAATCACCAATTTGTATTTTCCTGGGCGTAAATTTTCTAATTCAAACACTCCATTGGCATTTGTTACAATACCCGCAACAAGCGTATCTTTAGGTAAGCGAAACAAAGAAACAGTAGCAAATTCAACCACTTCTTTTGTATTGCTGTCAATTACTTTTCCTGTTAGTTTTGCAAAATGCGGAGGTCCGCCTTCAGGTCTTCTAAAGTTACCTTCTTGAGCTTGAACATCAAAAAGAGTAATAAATAATAAAAAAATAATTAGTTTAAATATTTTCAAAAAGTAGATTCTTAATTTAAGGTAAATTTTTACATCATTCAACTACACCCATCTAGATATATTGAATTATTGTAAAAGCAAAGATATAATTAACGCACAGATTTGAAACTGCTTTTAAGGTTTTTTATCAGTGTTTAAAAGTTTAACGCCTAAAATACTTTCTAAAAGAGAAGCATCTTTATTTGTTGCACCATTCATATAAGTAGAGGGAAGTACCACTTTTGACAAGGCTTCGGCCACACCAATTTTTGTTTCTTTTTCGAATTGAGCTTTCTCTTGTGGGGTTAAACCAGCAGAAACAAGTTTTGTGTTGGCGTAAGAGCGCGCATCAGCATCGGTTTTTATTTTTTGCGCATCAAGTATGGCTGTTTGGGCAGCCAAGGCAGCGACTTCTTTTTCTTGTTCGGCTTGCGTAATTGCTTGTGCCTTTATAACCTCCTGTTCCCACTTTGCTTTTGCTGCAGCAGCTTTTCCTTGTAATTCTGTAGTGATGGCATCTTGCTCAGCCTTTTTTGAATTGGCGATAGCCGTTTGCACCTGCATGTAAGCTTGTTGTTGTACCTTAATCTGCTTCTCTACCTCATCATCATAATCAATAGCATTAATAGCCAAGCCTTGAATATTGATATTATACATTTTAAGAGCCGAAACCTCTTGTCTCATAGGTAGACTTTTATTTTCAACAATCTTTACAACAGTAACTGTTTTATCAGTGTTCATTAAGTCGTCATGCACTTTAATTTCTTCTTGTTTTGTTTTATAAACACCGTTGATTGATTGATCTTCAATAAATGAAAGTAAGTCATTTCTTTTTTCTGCTGATGATTCCTTTGAAGACATTAATGGACCAGTCATATAAACTGCTTTGGTAACAACTTGTCTAATTAATTGTTGTTCTATAGCCTCTTGATTTCCAAAATCAGTATGTAGTTTTAAAATAGCTTTATCGTCAGTTGGCATATACCACCTCACAGAACCAGAAATTTGACCATGTCCTCCATCATTAAATCTAATCTTAATGGATTGGTCTTCCTTGTGGCCTTCGTCAGTTTTTTTACTGAACCAAAACTGATTAGATTTTTTATAATGAGATGCAATTCCAAAGCTTTGTGCCACCGGGCCAGGCGTTGTATATATACTCACTTTACCTGTAAAAGCACTTTGAATAATTACAATTTCAGAGTTGTCTACATTTTCAATCATTTTTCCTGAAAATAATATAAAAACGAGTACAAGCACTCCAAAGCCTAAAAACAACACTTTTTTTGTGGTGAAATTTTGAAACATATTGGCAAAAAATTCTTTCATAAATTATTTATTTAATTAGGTTGTCTGATTCATCTTTAAGTTTGCTAACCTCTTGAAAGTGGGCTGTAACTTCATTTTGCACTTCTTTTACTTCATTTACTTTTGTGCGCGCTTCATCAACTTTAGATTTTATATCTGTAACCAAAGGTGTATCCATTTTGGGAGTTGCTTGCTTTTTTCTAAATGTTCCAAACAACTTTTTTCCTGCTAATATTGGATAAAAAAACTCAGTAATAGCAAGTAATACAATAGCAGCTAAAAAAATATATTCAATGACACGCCACATTTATTTTATAATTTAATTATTTTAAAGATTAATAAAACAAATATATAAAAAGCCTAATTAACCGCAAAAGAATATTTAAACTTAAAAGAATGGCCAAATATTTATTTTAGAACTATAATCTGAGGCTTATTCGATTTTAACCAACTGCGCACAATATCATCATTATCAGGATAATACCCCGTTTTTGTAACTACTTCTTCAAAATCCTCGATAGTATTTAGTTGTGTGTATTCATCAAAGTAACCTGAACCTACATATTTATTATTTAAAACCAGCACCATGGCTCTTTCATCTGGTGTTCTTCCGGCTGTGATAATGGCAAAGTTACTTTGTTTGTAAGCGTGTTTTTTAGTAATTTCTGAGGCTCTTTTGTTATAAATATCAACATCTTCTTGCTGTGCACAAATACCATTACACTTTTTAATTTGATGATTAAAGCAAACAGCCTCCGCATCTGTTAATCCGCAATATTTTATACATAAAGTGTATTCATCAATCATGTTTTCTAAACAATTACGTGCCGATGAATAACTGGTAAAACTTAGCAAAGCATTATTTGATTCTTCAAAGGGCATTATTTTAAAAAAGATAATTCCTTCCTCATTTTTTTCCCAATCAATGCAGTAGGTAAACGCATCAGCTTTTCTTAATCGATTAAACTTAGGTTTAAATCTTTTTATTTCTTCGTTTTCGTGCAGGAGCGCTATAAGTTCGTTGCCTGTTTTTACGAAGTCAACATTGTACAATTCATTCAGCATTTTGCGTCCTTTTTGTTCTTTGCTGTTAAAATGACTCAGTGCTCTATTGTACATATTGGTGCTTTTTCCAATATAAATTATTTGTTGGTCTTGATCTAAAAAGTAATACACACCGCAGTCCTCAGGTATTTTATCCAATATGTATTTTTTAATCTTATCAATTCTGCGAACCATTAATTCGTCAATACCTTTAGATTTAAATTGAGGATGATCGCTTTTTACTTGCATTAACACATCAAATAACTTGGCAGTGGCCATGGCATCGCCTCTTGCGCGGTGTCGGGCTTCATTATCTATACCTAAATACTCGCATAAATTACCTAAACTATAAGATTTTAAACCAGGAATTAATTTTCGTGTTAACCTCACTGTGCAGAGCGTATCACGTTTGTAGGCATAACCTAAAGATGCAAATTCTTCTTTTACAAAACCATAATCAAAACCCACATTATGTGCAACAAAAATTGTATCTTTTGTGATTTCTAAAATTTGTTTGGCCACTTCATAAAACTTTGGGGCATCATCTACCATAGCATTGGTAATGCCCGATATATTTGTAAAGTATGTAGAAATATAACATTCAGGATTGATTAAACTTGTAAATTCATCAACCACCGTTAATCCATCGTGAATGAGAATAGAAATTTCAATAATCCGTCCTCTTTTAAAGTCGAATTTTCCTCCACAGGTTTCAATATCAATAATAGCAAACATGCTTTAACTAGCTGATAGAAGGCTGTATTAGGTCCCAAAGATTTCCGTAGTGATCTTTAAATACCAACACTTTACCCCATTTTTCATTTACTGGTTCTCTAATTATTGTTACTTTTTTTGATAGCATATTTTGATGATCGCGTTCAAAATTATCTGTGTATAAAAATAAAAACACCCTGCCACCTGTTTGATCTCCAATTCTGCTTGCTTGCTCATTATTACTGGCCTCAGCTAACAGTATTTTTGTTTCTGCCTCAATTGAAGGCGCAATTAACACCCAACGCTTATCTGCATCTAATTTAGTATCTTCAATTAAAATAAAATTTAATGTATTGGTATAGTATTCTATGGCTTTATCGTAATTGT
>JBILPB010000211.1:0-4355 GCA_044374175.1 Bacteroidia bacterium
ATCTGTTCAAACAACTCAAGGAATTATATCCTACCTTAAAATTACACTCGCTTGGTCCGCCGGAAATAGCCCATATCTCCAAACTCGAAGGCATGAGCCATACCGAAGTCCTCAAAGCATTAATGGCCGCCGGTTTGGATTCCTTACCTGGTGCCGGAGCCGAAATTCTGAACGACCGTGTGCGCCGACTGATTTCCAAAGGTAAATGCGGTGGACAAGAATGGCTGGACGTAATGCGTGCGGCACATCAACTCGGACTAACCACTTCGGCCACCATGATGTTCGGACATGTAGAAACCCTCGAAGAGCGCTTTGAGCACCTGGTCTGGTTGCGTGAAGTACAGGCCGAAAAGCCTGCCGATGCCGAAGGATTTATTGCTTTTATTCCATGGCCTTTTCAGGATGATGGCACGCTTTTGCGCAAGGTAAGAGGAATTACCAACCAGGTTACGGCCGATGAATACATCCGTACCATTGCATTAAGCCGCATCATGCTGCCCAATGTTAAAAATATCCAGGCCAGCTGGCTAACCGTAGGTAAGCAGGTTGCCCAAATCTGCCTGCATGCCGGAGCCAATGATTTTGGCTCGATTATGATTGAAGAAAATGTGGTTTCTGCCGCAGGTGCCCCCCACCGCTTTACCTCCCAGGGCATACAGGACTCGATACGCGAAGCAGGTTTTGAACCTCAATTGAGAACACAGCAATACCAGTTCAGGGATTTGCCGGAAATGACTGAACAACAGGTGATTGGGTATTGAGAGTATTGAATTAGGATTTTATATCGCCTAAGTCCCATGTACCACTGCAACCTCTACATTGTTTTAAATCTTCCTTAGGCACACTTTTCAATTTAGGGGTTTCATCTTTTTCACACGAAATTAATGCGGTAAAAAATAGTACTGTTACTAACAAAAAAAACTTTCTCATAATGTAAATTTATTATTAATAAATTGTTAATTTAAGATTAAAAATTCAAATATGCAAACACAAAGACTTGATAATCATTTAAATAAGAATTATATACTATCTCAAATTTTAAAATCAAAATAAATCAAAAAAGAAAAGGGTGTAGTCGTAACCCTAATGACTTAGAAAAAGCTAATTATTTTATTGTTTAAAGTAACCTAAATACTTTTATCAAGATGGACAAGCATACGCACATTTTAGCACACTTAGTTTGCCCAATTACACGCGCGACCGCCTTGCAATCAAGTCTATAAATTTAAAAGCATGACCAAAAGAACAAACAACCATTTTGGCTCTCAAAAATTGAATGGAACATTGAAAAAACAAATAGATAAATTTGAAGCTTTTGAAAGAAAGATGGTTAATTTTAAGGTTCTGGGCTCAAATATTCAGAAAAATTTACAAACTTGTATCACAAAAATCGAAAAGGAAATAAATGAAGCTAAAAGGAAAAATAAGCATTGACGAATTTGATAGCAAACCCTTTCAAAACAGACTTGTTGAACCAAAAGAAAATAGGAAAGCTGTTTTAACTCATTATTTACACAATCTTCATAATGGAGTTTCAAAGCATTATAAAAAAGATGCTCTGAAAGCTTTGAATGAATATGTTACCTATAAATCAGAGAAAGAAAATTTATCTCTTTTAGCCGATGATGCGTTAGAACAACTTTTGTTTGAAGTTGAAAACGTTCCGTTTCCAACGCCCGACAATTATGCTTTTAAATTTATAGACTTGTTTGCAGGCATTGGAGGTTTTAGACTTGCAATGCAAAGTCTTGGCGGAAAATGTGTGTTCACAAGCGAGTGGGACAAAGAAGCTCAAAAAACTTATCGTGCAAACTTTGGGGAAGTTCCGTTTGGAGACATAACAAAAGAACAAGTAAAAAATTATATTCCTGACAGATTTGATCTTTTATGTGCCGGATTTCCTTGTCAAGCATTTTCAATTGCCGGTAAACGTGGTGGATTTGATGACACAAGGGGAACATTATTTTTTGATGTGGCAGAAATCATTAAACGCAAAAAGCCAAAAGCGATTTTTCTTGAAAATGTAAAAGGTTTAAGAAGTCACGACAAAGGAAAAACATTAGAAACAATTTTAAATGTTTTACGCAATGACTTAGGATATTATGTTCCGGAACCTCAAGTTGTTAATGCAAAATGTTTTGGCGTCCCTCAAAACAGAGAAAGAATATACATTGTTGGATTCCGTAATGATTTAAAAATTACAAATTTTGAATATCCGAAACCTTCAAAGAAAAAAGTAACATTTGCAAATGTGAAAGAGAAAAAAGTTGTTCCAACACGTTATTACCTTTCTACACAATATTTGCAGACTCTACACAATCACCGAGACAGACACGCGAGTAAAGGCAATGGTTTTGGATTTGAGATCATTCCTGACACAGGCATTGCAAACGCAGTTGTTTGTGGAGGTATGGGAAGAGAAAGAAATTTAGTTCTGGATTATAGGATTACAGACTTCACACCAGAGACAAAAATTAAAGGTTTTGTAAATCGTGAAGGTGTTCGTAAAATGACACCGAGAGAATGGGCAAGACTTCAAGGGTTTCCAGACAAGTATGTTATTCCGGTTGCTGATGCGTCCGCATATAGGCAATTCGGCAACTCCGTTGCCGTACCAGCCATTCAAGCAACAGCAAATAAAATTTTAGAAACAATCGGAATCAATAAAAATGATAACAGGAAATAAAGGAGAATGGAGTGAAATTTATGCTTTATTCAGACTATTAGGAGATAAACAACTATTTGCAGGCGATGCAAACCTTAACAAGGTTGAAGAACTCTTTTATCCAATTATTAAAATTATCCGTAATGAGAGTGGCGGTAATTTTGAATATGAATTAAACGGTGATTTAGTAATTATCTCTGGAGCGAAAGAACAATTAAGAATCCCTGTAAAAACATTTTCGGATCAATCTTCAAAACTATTAGCAAAAATAAAAGGCTCAACTGGCTCTTTTAGTATTCCAGAAGTAGAAGCGTTTATGAAGAATGTAAATTGCCAAACACTAAAAGCAAAATCAACTTCTAAAACTGATATTCTTATTGTTATACATGACCGAAGAATAAATCAAACAGCGGAATTAGGTTTTAGCATAAAATCTCAATTGGGTGGCGAGGCCACCCTTTTAAATGCTGGCAAAACAACAAATTTTATTTATCAATTAAATGGCTTCAAGGGAAACGTGCAATCCATAAAAGCAATTAATGAAATTGATACGAAAAGCAAAATAAAAGATAGGCTTGAAGCACTAAAGAAGGTAGGTGTTCAATTAAAATTCACAACTCTACAACAAGATGTTTTTAAAAATAATTTAGTGCTTATAGATAGTTTGTTGCCTAATATTTTGGCGGAAACATTAAAAACTTTTTTCACAACAAGCCTAAGCTCCACGAAAGACCTAACTGTAAATATTAACAAAAACAATCCTCTGAATTATGACAATCAATTTGCTCATACATTTTACGAATATAAAATCAAACGATTTTTAACTGATGTTGCATTGGGCATGACTCCATCTAAAGTATGGACGGGAGTTTATGATGCGACTGGTGGATATCTTGTAGTCAAAGAAAATGGGGATGTACTTTGTTATCATATTTATAATCGTAATCAATTTGAGGATTATTTATTTAACAATACAAAATTTGAAACTGCGAGCAGCACTAGACACGAGTTCGGCAAAGTATATCAGGAAGACGATAATTTTTATTTTAAATTAAACCTTCAAATTAGATTTACTTAATATAAAAGCCATCTTTAGAACTTGTTATGAAATTTGAGCCAATTAAAATTGAATACTTAGGCGTAAAAATTTATTCTCATATTCTGCCATCTCTAGCAGAATTCATTGCAAATTCATATGATTCGTATACCAAAAATGTTCTCATAAAAATGAGTAAGGAATGTGGGAAATGAATTATCGAAGCAGTCTCGAATCTTTTTCGAACTTGTCTGCCAGCAGAACAAGAAAGATTTCGAACAAAAACCGAACGATCGCCGATCAAGAATTGATCTATTTCATGAATTTGTTTTTGAGTTTCAATAAATATAGGACATAGTAAGACGAGCCAACCTGTCGCGAGCCGTATGCTAGTTTAGTGATTTTCCCAGAAACAAAACCTCCATCCACATCAGCCAAAGGCAAACCGGAGCATCCGGTACAGAGGTCCTGATCAGTATTCCAATTTAGCAAGACCCCTATCCCAAAAAAGTTTACCTTGACCCCAATAAATATTTCTTCAATTTTTTTTCCCATTAAAAAGCAATCTCATTATGTTTGTCCATGAGTTTATCAGCACCTGAACCGTTCATTGAAGCTTTGATTTTTGCTTCCGAGAAGAGTATTACTGCAGAA
>JBILPB010000008.1:0-50635 GCA_044374175.1 Bacteroidia bacterium
ATTGTTGTTCCTTGAAAATCCAGATAAAGATTGGCAAAAACAAAAAAATGAAGCTGGGCAATATGCGCTTTTTTAGGGGGCTTGATTTTTAAAAAACCTAAACTAGGTTTGAAAACAATTGAAAATCAATTACTTGAAAAAGCTAAAATTCATTTTTGTACTTTTAGCGGACAACAATGTTATCTAAAATACAATTTTGTTATTTTAACAATGCAGCCACTTTAACCACTGCTTCAATCTCATTCATAATTTTTTCGGCTGTAATGGGCATACCATCATAATTTAAAATTGAAATTAATTTGGCTGGATTTGCACCTAATTCAATCATCAATAAACTTTTCATTTGGGCATCTCTGTTTTGCTCAATCACAAAAATTCTTTCATGCTTATCAATAAAATCTTGCACCTCATTATTAAATGGAAAAGCCTTGATACGTATGGCATCTAATACTATGTTATCTTGCTTTAAAATATCCATAGCCTCTTCTGCCGCATAGTGCGAAGTGCCAAAAAATAAGATGCCATCTTTACTTTGATATGTTTTTTGATAAAGTTGTGGCGCAGGTACCAGCGATTTAGCTGTTTCCCATTTTTTCATTAAGCGCTCCATATTTCTTTGGTAAGCCGCACCATCTTCGGTGTAAACAGCATACTCGTCACGTGAGGTGCCTCTGGTAAAAAATGAACCTTTTGTAGGATGGGTTCCAGGATAAGTACGGTAAGGAATTCCATCATTATCAACATCTAAATAACGACCAAATTTTTCTACTTTTTCGAGTGCCTCCGCATCTAAAACTTTACCTCTGTTGTATTTTCTTTTATCATTCCAAACCAATGGTTCACTTACATGGTCATTCATCCCCAAATCTAAATCGGTAAGCATGATGACAGGTGTTTGCAATTGCTCTGCCAAATCAAAAGCATCAGCGGTCATTTCAAAACAATCTTTTGGAGTACTTGGAAATAATAATACATGTTTAGTATCGCCATGAGAAGCGTAAGCTGCTTCGAGAATATCGCTTTGCTGCGTTCTAGTTGGCATTCCAGTTGAAGGACCTGTGCGCTGCACATCAATTAAAACAGTAGGCACTTCAGCAAAATAAGCCAATCCTAAAAATTCATTCATTAAAGAAAGTCCAGGACCACTAGTTGCAGTGAAGGCACGTGCGCCATTCCAATTGGCGCCAATCACCATGCCAATAGCGGCCAATTCATCTTCGGCTTGCACAATGGCCACCTTATTATTTCCAGTAGCTTCATCAACTCTTAATTCGGCTGCATAATTCGAAAAAGCTTCTACCACCGATGTTGAAGGAGTAATGGGATACCAAGCAGCAACAGTTGCCCCAGCATATACTGCGCCTAAACCACAGGCTGTATTTCCATCAATCATAATTTTTTCGCCAATTAAATCGCGTCTTTCAAGATGTATTGGAAGAGGAAAAGAAAAGTGTTGTTGTATAAATTCTTCACCCAATTTGAGTGCTTTAACATTGGCTGGAATTAATTTTTCTTTGCCTTCAAATTGCTCTGCTAATAAATCTTCCAACACCTTAAATTCAATAGAAAGCAAGGCTGCAAGTGCTCCAACATAAATAATATTTTTAAACAACTGACGTTGTCGCGGATCGGTATAAGCATTGTTACACATTTCCATTAAAGGCACACCTATGTAATTGATGTCTTCTCTGATATATTGGTCATGCAACTTTTTGGAGCTATCGTATAGAAAGTACCCTCCTGGTCGAACGGCTTTAATATCAGCAGCCAAACTTTGTGGATTAACACCAACCATCAAATCAATGCCTTCTCGCCTTCCTAAATAACCTTTCTCACTCACCCGTACTTCGTACCAAGTAGGTAAACCTTGTATATTTGATGGAAAAATATTTTTTGGGGTTACAGGTATTCCCATTCTAAAAATGGCTTTAGTAAACAGGAAATTGGCACTTGCAGAGCCTGTTCCATTTACATTGGCAAACCTAATTACGAAATCATTTACTTTTTTTATTGATGACATGCTTTTGGTGCTTTTGTAACATTATAGAAAAATTTTTGCATATCCCATGCAGAAGTAGGGCAGCGTTCAGCGCACAGCCCACAGTGCAGACACACATCTTCATCTTTTACCATTATACGTGCCGTAGGTAATTTATCGGACACATATAAATCTTGACTTAAATTAGTTGCAGGCACTTTAAGCATGTTGCGCAAATCAGATTCATTATCATTATTCTCTGTAAAAGTGATACAAGAAGTTGGACAAATATCCACACAAGCATCGCACTCAATGCATTTGCTTTCTGTGAAAACTGTTTGCACATCGCAGTTTAAACAGCGCTCAGCTTCTTTAAAACCAGTTAAATGATCAAAGCCTAGTTCTACTTCTTTTTTACGATTTGATAAAGTTTGTTTTTTATCTGCTTGAGGCACAATATAACGTTTATCAATAACCACCTCACTATCATAAGCCCACTCGTGAATACCCATTTTTTGACTTACAATATTTACGTAAGGCGAAGGTCTTTTATTGATATCTTCATTCATGCACATTAAATGCATCGAGATGGCTGCTTGATGACCTTGTGCCACAGCAGTAATTACATTCTTTGGTCCGAATGCGGCATCACCACCAAAGAATACTTTTTTGTTTGTTGAAATAAAAGTAGTTTCATCAACAATAGGCATGCCCCATTCATTAAAATCAATACCTAAATCACGTTCAATCCAAGGGAAACTATTTTCTTGACCAATGGCTACTAAAACATCATCAGCTTCCATAAAAACGATTGGCTCTCCTGTAGGCACCAATTTACGTTTTCCTTTATCATCATATACCGCATGTACTTTTTCGAAGTGCATACCTTTAAGCACCCCATTTTCAACTACAAATGCTTTGGGTACATGATTATCAATAATTGGAATATCTTCATGTTGCGCATCTTCTTTTTCCCAAGGCGATGCTTTCATATCTGCAAAAGGACTTCTCACCACTACTTTTACATTTTCGCCACCTAACCTGCGGGCAGTGCGACAACAATCCATAGCAGTGTTTCCACCTCCTAATACAATTACATTTTTACCAATTTTATGTGTGTGCTCAAAGGCAACGCTTGACAACCAATTAATGCCTAAATGAATATTTGCATTTCCTTCTGTGCGTCCTGGTAAGTCAGTTAAATCCTTGGCTTTAGGTGCACCTGAACCAATAAAAATTGCATCATAATCTTTTTGCAGTAACTCTTTTAAACTACTTACATAATGATTGAAATGGGTATGAATTCCTAAATCTAAAATAAAATTTACTTCTTCATTTAAAACAGTTTCAGGTAAACGAAAAGCAGGAATTTGACTTCGCATAAATCCTCCACCTAACTTTTGCTCATCAAACAAATGAATTTCATATCCAATAGTAGCTAAATCACGCGCTACAGTTAATGATGCAGGACCTGCACCCACTAAGGCTACTTTTTTACCATTAGGTTTAAAAGGGCCTTGAGGCATGTGTTTTTTTACATCTATTTTATTATCTGAGGCCACACGCTTTAATCTGCAAATGGCAACAGGCTCCTCTTCTACCCTTCCTCTGCGGCATGCAGGCTCACAAGGCCTATCGCAAGTTCGTCCTAATACACCAGGGAAAACATTTGAATCCCAATTGATCATGTAGGCTTCTGTATATTTTCCTTCAGCAATTAATCGGATATACTCTGGCACTGGGGTGTGTGCAGGACAGGCATGCTGGCAATCGACTACTTTATGAAAGTACTCGGGGTTGTTGATATCGGTTGGTTCCAAATTGATTTGATTTACAATTTAAAAAATGTTTTAGCTTTAACATAATTTTACAAAAATAGTATTATTTATTTCTGACACAAATTGAATTAATCAATTCATTATTGTGACTAACTAATTATTAAGTTTTTTGCCTTTTATCTTTGATTTAATACCAATAACACACTCTATTTAAAATTAAAACTAATGATTGCTTTTACTAATTGATTATAAACAATTAAAACTTTTTTCTGATGCACATGAATTTTACCGCTATTTTAATTTCAACAGTTATTCCGCTATTGATAGGCTTTGTTTGGTATCATCCTAAAACATTTGCTAATACTTGGATGAGAGAAGCAGAAGTAAGTGAAGAAAAAATAAAAGGTAGAAGCATGGGGATCATTTTTAGTTTAACACTTTTACTAAGTTTCTTTTTATCTTTTGCCATGGAATATATTGTTATTCATCAAATGCATGTTTATTCTATTTTTGCTAATGCCCCTACAATGAGTGACCCTAACTCTGAATTAGGCCTTATGTTAAAGGATTTTATGGGAAAACATGGTAGTAATTTCAGAACCTTTAAGCATGGGGTTTTACATGGTGTAATTGGCGCTATAACTATTGCTTTACCCGTTATAGGAATCAATGCATTGTTTGAAAGAAGGAGTTTTGAATATGTCGCTATTCATTTTGGATATTGGTTAGTGACTATGGGTCTAATGGGTGGCGTTATTTGTGGAATGGTGTAAATTTTAAATCATAGTATAATGAGGATTTTAAAAATTATTGGTGTAGCCATTGTATCCATAAGCGCGCTAATGCTTGTGATTGCGTTGTTTTTACCAAAGGATTATATGGTAAGTCAAAGTATTGTCATCTATCGCCCTCAGGCAGATGTTTTTACTTACGTTAAGATGATTGACAATCAAAAATATTACAGTATCTGGATTATGGAAGATACCAAATCATTAATTACCAGTAAAGGATTAGATGGTGAGGTTGGTTATATATCAGCTTGGGATAGTAAAAATAAAAATGTTGGGAAAGGAGAGCAGGAGATAATGAAACTTACGAATGAACGTATTGATGTAGATTTAAGATTTGTAAGACCTTTTAAAAGTGAAGCAAAAGCCAGCACAACCTGCAAATCCATTGATCCTAATAAAACAGAAGTGATTAATGAATTTTACGGACATTCAAGTTATCCAATGAATTTAATGACTGTATTTATGAAAGGAATGTTGAGAGATGCGATGCGAAAAAATTTAAATAACTTAAAGGGTATTTTAGAAAAGCAATAAACTACTTTATTCACTATAGGATTATTCAGGAATAAAACCAGTATTTTTAAATACCTCAGTTCCGATACTGTAGGCTGTAAAATTTTTATTTTTTTTGATAATTCTAAATTTATTAACTGCTTTTCCTATGTTTATTTTAGTCCAATTTTTTCCGCCATCATTTGTTTCATAGGAGCTACTCATACCTCCAACCCAACCATAAGTGTTGGTAACAAATCCAATACCAAATTCGCGACAAGCAAAATCATTGTTTAATAAAATTTCATTCCAGGTTTCACCGCCATCGGTTGTTTTAGCTACATATCTGGCAGTAACTAATGAATCAGGATTATAACTTTGAATGGTGACATAACCTACCATTCTTGATGGAAACGAACATTTCCAGGTAAGTTCAAAATTACGTTTTGATTGATATTTGTTTTGCCAGCTTACACCACCATCTTTTGTGATCAGAATAAGTGCATTTGTTTTTTCCAAATCGTCACTGCTTGCAGCGCATATGATGCCTTCATTTGCATTAAAGAATTTCACATCTAATATAAAAGCGCAATTTGCATTCATCTCCATAGATTTAAATGTTTGCCCACCATCTGTTGATTTAATAATTCCTGCTGGAGCACCCACTCTTCCTGCTGCAACAATTTGAATTTTATGATCTAAAACACCTGAGTTTATAAAAGGGATTTTTAAAATATCTATTGCACAAATACCTTTTATGTAGGGCCCACTGTAACTCACAGGATGCCATGATTTGCCTCCATCTTTGGTTTGATATAATGGAATAGTATCTGTTACACCAGGAAAATAATCTGTTCCTATATTACCAACATAACCATTCAAACTATCAACAAAACCAATGCATCTGAAAAAAGTACCATGCTGTTTAAATACTTCAGCCCAAAGTTCACCACCATTGTATGTTTTAAAAATTTGTCCGGAGCCATTTACGTACCAACCCAGATTTTCATCAATAAAAAATATATCATCTTGTTTGCCCTTGTAATTGGGGGCAGTGTCACATTTATTCCATTGTGAAAATACCTGAAATGGAATTACAATTAAGAGGATTATTAAATTTAAATAGTTGTGTTTCATGAAATGATTTAAAAGATAAAGTTACGTGCTGCGTTGCAAATATAATATAAGCAACATCATGCTGTTTCTTTTACAAATTTTTCATAAATTTAGGGATACTGCTATTTTTTATTTTAATATCGATACAGTTTTAGTAATAACATTTTCTTTCGCTACCAGCTTTATCAGATACTGACCATCATATAAAGTTCTCGTATCAAAATAAGCAATGGTGCTGCCTTGATAAATAATCGTACTTTGAATTTGTTTACCCAACATATCATACAATTCAACACTTACATTTTGTTTGCTTAAATTATTTAATTGCACAGCAATAAATTCTGAGGCTGGATTAGGATAAATGCTTAATTCAATATTACTTTCTATAGCATTATTAATGCTGGTGGTTGATGCGTATGTACTTACAGTTTCTGTAATACTAGTTACTTTTGCAGCAGTTTTTACACCATAAAATGTTGGACCAACCGCATAAGGATAAGCAGAATGCCAGTTGGCATCAACAGTGGCGAAATAGCAATAAATACCATTAGGATACTCAGGTGTTACACAAAATCTTCCATTGTGTTCATCCAAATAGTCGGGTGTAGCAGCAGATGTGGCGTTGTATTGATAATCTTCTCTAAAATATCCTAGAGGATAAGTTGTACTAACCGCTGGTCCAGCCGTAACAGCAGCTCCTGTGGGACTTGTTGTACGTGTTGTGATATTGCGTAACGAATAACTCGATTTAATTCTTGTAATTCCTCCAGTACCATCAGCATTTTTGTAGCCATAGGCACCATATATTGGAAAACCATCATAAGCAAATCCAATAAGTGGTGAGTGAACTGTGCTGTCAATAGCGTACAACCCATCAGCAGGATATAAATCACAAATGTTTGAGATAGTTACTAAATCTAAATTAAAGGCACTTGGGTTTTGATGATGATGATAATTTCCCATGGCAGGATGCGCTTTTGAACAATCAAATCCAGGCCTTTCAGCAGGTATTGCATCACGATTCCAATCCATACTTGCACCTGGACCACCCGGACAAGGAGGATTTCCTGGACCACCGCAAAGTGCATTTGTTGTTGCATTCCAGGCAACTCCATCACGATAATCGAATAATGCCACACCATTTATAAATACACCAATATTGCCACCGGTTGTTGCCGTTGGTGTACCAGTATTTTGAACAGGATTTAATGGAAATTTAAAAATAGCATTTTGATCAGTAGCTAAGGATGGATTACCATCTAAAAATGGGCCAGTTACATAAGTTGGAATACCATGTGTAGTGGCATATACCCAATTGTTAGAATATTGCACTGTTTGCACATTGGCATCCACAGCATCAACAATAGGTGTGGAGTTACCATTTACATAATGGCGCCCAGTGATTGTAGTGTTTTGTAGCCAACTCGTGATGGCTGGATTAGTTTGAGCTTGTGCAAAAAGCGAAGCCATAATAAATGTGGCTGTTATAAATTTTAATTTCATTAGCATTGATATTATTTATCAAATATAGTTTTTATAAATTGTTACATTCTAAAAAATAAGGTAAATGGGTAAAATTTGTCGGAGAAAGAATTCAATATAATACCAAAGGCTATTTCTTATTTTTTTGAATCTTTGCTTATCTTTGAAATATTATTCGTAAAAAATAAAATAAAAATGAAATATACAGCCATTAATCCTGAATTATTTATCGATAATAGGAATCGATTTGTAAAACAATTGTTGCCCAACTCAGTTGCAATTTTTAACTCCAATGATGTGATGCCTACCAATGCTGATGGACACATGGGCTTTAAACAAAATACTGATTTATTTCACCTATGCGGGATTGATCAGGAGGATAGTATTTTAGTGATTGCACCTGATGCACGCGATGCCGCGCATAAGCAAATATTATTTTTAAAAGAAACTAATGAAACCATTGCTATTTGGGAAGGTCATAAATATACTAAAGAAGAAGCATTTCAAACTTCGGGTATTAAAACGGTGTATTGGTTAAGTCAATTCGAGACAATATTAAACAGTTTAGTTTGTGAAGCGGAAAATATTTATTTGAACACCAACGAACATTTGCGTGCTGTAATTGAAGTAGAGAGCAGAGATGCACGTTTTATTAAGTGGTGTAAAGATAAATATCCATTACATCATTTTAAGCGATCAGCACCTATCATGAAAACTATTCGTGCAATTAAAAATGATTATGAAGTGGCTTTAATACAAGAAGCTTGCAACATTACAGCCAAAGGATTTGACAGGTTATTACATTTTATTAAACCAGGTGTAACCGAATATGAAATTGAAGCAGAACTAATACATGAATTTTTGCGAAATCGATCTAATGGTTTTGCTTATGGACCAATTATAGCAAGCGGTGCAAGTGCTTGTGTATTGCATTATGTAGATAACAACAAAACTTGCAATGCAGGTGAAGTCATTCTATTAGATGTGGCTGCAGAGTATGCTAACTATGCCAGTGATTTAACAAGATGCGTGCCTGTGAGTGGTAAATTTACACCTCGTCAAAAGGATGTGTACAATGCTGTTTTGCGTGTATTGAAAGCGGCTACAAATATGTTAGTTGTTGGCAATTATATTGAACAATATCATAAAGAAGTTGGAAAACTAATGGAGCAAGAATTAATAGGTTTAGGTTTGCTTAGCGCTGAGGTTGTGGCCAATCAAAATCCAAATGCTCCTTTATATAAAAAATATTTTATGCATGGTACTTCTCACTTTTTAGGTTTAGATGTTCATGATATTGGTGATTTTAAAAAGCCCATTGAAGCAGGCATGGTTTTTACCTGCGAGCCTGGCATTTATATTCCTGAAGAAGCACTTGGCATTCGCTTAGAAAATGATATTTTAGTAACTGAAAAAGGGCCTGTAAATTTAATGGCGCATATACCTATTGAAGCAGATGATATTGAAAATATAATGGCTGGTAAAAAAGTGGCTTTAGCATAGCAATATATTCACATGCCATATACTGATTTTAGAGGAGGGAAAGTACATTATCGTGTTGGTGGTAAAGGCAGAGCCATAGTACTTTTGCATGGTTTTTTAGGCAGCATGAAAATCTGGGAAAATTTGCTACCCACTTTAATCAAAAGATATAAAGTAGTATTGATTGATTTACCAGGACATGGATTAACTGAAAATTTTGGTTATGTGCATAAGATGGAATTGATGGCAGAAGCAGTAAAGGCTGTGTTGCATGATTTACAATTGCGCAGGTATGTATTGATTGGCCATAGCATGGGCGGCTATGTGAGTATGGCCTTTGCAGAAAAGTATATGGATAACTTAAGAGGCGTAATTTTATTTCATTCCACTTCGGTTGCTGACAGCGAAGAAAAGAAAGCAGACAGAGATAAAGCCATTAAAGTGGCGAAGAAAAACAAAGAAAAATATTTGAAAGAATCGCTCAAGAAATTATTTTTTCCAAGCAATATAAAAAAGCATCCTGAACTTTTGTTGAAGGCCACCAACATAGCCAACGCTACATCTGTACAAGGTATTGTTGCTGCCATTGAAGGTATGAAACAAAGAAGAAATACAGAAGTTGTCTTACAATTTTGTCATTGTCCGGTGTTATTTATTGCAGGTTTACACGATCTATTACTGCCTTTAGAATTGCATCAGCATCAATTTGAATTACCACAGGATCATCAATTACTCTTGTTGGAAAATAGCGCCCATATGGGTTTTTATGAAGAACCTGAAGTTGTTCTCAAAGGGATGCTTCCTTTTTTAAGGAATTGTTTTGGACCTTTGGAAGAATAATTAAATTTCTTTGGTTGCAGTTTTATTTCCTTTAAACAATGGTTTTCCTTGCAAAGCTTGCTTTAATGTTAATGTAGCTAAAAGCCCGTATACAATGGCAGTAAAAACTGTAACTTTTGTATTTTTAAATACATAAAACGATAAAAAAGGTAATACTTGTAAAGCATGCATGCCTATAAAATGCGCAATACGCGGGTCGCCAAATTTAGTGCTCCAATTTAAAATAGGCAAACCTGCACCCCCATCTGGACCTCCTATGGTATGCGTTAATTTAGAACCCATCACAAAACCTTCAAATGAAAATATCACAAAAATAAAAATGCCTAAACGTATTGACCATAAGTAATAAGTTGGCAAATCAGAAAAGTTTCCTTTAAAAAATAATATTCCAACATAGGCAGTGTAAATGGTAACAGCTGTGGCTGCAAAGGCCATCAAAGAATACATTGAAGCATAAAATGAACTACTTACATTAAAATGGGAAAGTTGTCCACGATAGGCTTGAATGGCAATATAAATAATTTCGAAACCCAATAAAATGATGATGCTCCAATTGAACAACTCAATATTAAATTTTGGCAAGTATGCACAATACCAGGCCATTGCCCAGGCATACAAAAAAGTGGAAAAGGCAAATTTGAATGGTTTGTACCAAGCACTCACATTGAACACTTGCGTTTGACTTGTTTTAGTTAGAACTAAAAATAGCACAGAAAATAATAAGCAGCTTAATCCGAAATAAAATAGGGTTTCATTTCTGGATTTTAACTCTTGAATAAAAATTTGCATGTTTTTTAGATTGCTTAGAAAGAAATAACACAAATGTAAATTTATAGTTCAAAAAGAAAGCTGCAATTACTGCAGCTTTCTTTCATCCATTGTTATTGAAACTAATTGTTAATTCACCGTTGTGATGGTTTCATCACTGCTGATATTAAAATTAATATGGATGTTGTTTTCTGTGGCTTTATCTTTTTTATGATGTTTGTGTGGTAAACGTAATTTTAGAGGGTGTTTTTCTTGATGTTTTGGATGATGTGCCGGACGATTTCCGTTGCAACTATCAGCAGGTGCCGTTGTTAATGCAATAGCATCGCTGCCTAGATAATTTAATGCCGGAGTGTACACCAATTGCATGTTGCCGGATGCGTCTGCAGTAATAGTAGTTGTTGCATTGTGTAATGACGACTGCGTAATTTTATAGGCTTGTTTTCCTATAGTTGCAGGTAAAGTATACGTGTAGCTTTGATTTGCTTTTAATTCAACGGCCACAGTTGATTCAGTAGCAGCAATAGCAGTGTCTTCCGACTTTTTACATGATTCAAATACAGTTAAACAAGTTAACATTAGGGCGGTAATTACAATTGCTTTTTTCATATCTATTAGTTTTAAATTCAAGGCAAACATAAAAGATAAATCTGCACAAAAAATAAAGTAGAAGGGCTTTGAGGTAAACCTATTTTTTGTTGCGATGAATGGACGGATTTGGTGTGAAGGAGTGTTAAAAAACAGAGGCTTTGATGCTTAATGGACGGCTCAACAATTTCATGCTTTTAAAATTCTTATGTTTGAATCCAATTTTAGAAATCCTTGGAACGCCTACTCAAACTAAAACAACTATTAAAAATTGAACGTGATGAAGATTACGAACAATACAAAGCGCACTTTATGCGCAACAATATTAATTACCGCAAACAAAATGGCGTTACCTGGTTTCCAGTTGTCATCACTAACACAGAAATTGGTTTGGGCGAATACATCAGTATTGAAATTGAAAGAACTACAAATCATAACGAACCGCATCAATTTTCGGGTGGAAAAATTGCTGCACTTTTTTCGAATACACATTTGGATGCCACACCCATCAATGGTACCATCAAAGTCATTAACCCAAACAAATTGCGCTTAACTTTAGCTATTGATGAATTACCCGATTGGTGTGATGATGGTAAGCTTGGTATCAATTTACTGTTTGATGAAAACAGCTATAAGGAAATGAATATTGCCTTAGACAAAGTAATTAATGCCAAAAGCAATCGTTTAGCCACTTTGCGTGATGTTTTGTATAACACAATACAACCAAGCTTTGATAAAAAAATACATGAGATAACAATTCCTTCTTTAAATGATTCTCAAAACGAAGCGGTCAATAAAATATTACAAGCCCAAGATGTGGCCATTATTCACGGCCCGCCTGGCACGGGTAAAACCACCACTTTAGTGCAAGCCATTGCCCAGGTCTTAAAAACAGAAAAGCAAGTATTAGTTTGCAGTAGCAGCAACACAGCTGTTGATATCCTTACAGAAAAATTACATCGTGCAAAAATAAGTGTGTTGCGTTTAGGCAATCCTGCGCGCATTTCCGATGAAGTTTTAATCAATACTTTAGATGCCAAAGTAGCTGCGCATAAATCATACAAAGAGTTGAAAGCCTACAGAAAAACTGCCGAAGAATATTTTCGAATGGCAGGAAAATACAAACGCACCTTTGGTAAAAGTGACAGAGAACAGCGCCAATTGTTATATCAAGAAGCACGTAAAATTTTAAATGAAGCTCGTGTATTAGAAGATTACATTACCTATGAGCAATTTGATAAAGCGCAGGTAATTTGCTGCACACCTGTAGTGTCAGCCAACAGAATGATGCGCGATAAACAATTCACTACCGTGTTTATTGATGAAGCTGCGCAAGCTTTAGAGCCCATGTGTTGGATTCCTATAAGCAGAAGCAATCGTGTTATTTTTGCAGGCGATCATTTTCAATTGCCTCCAACCGTTAAATCAAAAAAAGCTGAAGCCGAAGGATTGAAAGAAACTTTGTTTGAACAAGCCATGCAAATTGAAGGAATTTCTGTGATGTTGAACACCCAATATCGCATGCATGAGCACATCATGAATTTTTCTAACCAACAATTTTACGGTGGTAATTTACATGCTCATGCATCAGTAAAGGAAACATTACTAAGCAACAATGAAGAAGATTTTTATTTAAATAAAGCCCTCAGTTTTATTGACACAGCAGGTTGTGGTTTTAATGAAATTACCAATCCAGAAAGTTTAAGTATTGCCAATCCAGAAGAAGCGGTATTATTGCTCAAACACCTGCGCTTATTGATGGCTCAGTTCACTGAAAAAATAAAAGCAGTAAAAGATATTACTGTTGGTATAATTTCTCCTTATAAAGAACAAGTGCAATATATATCGCAGTTAATCGCAGCTGATGAAGAGTTGCAGCATGCCCCAGCAAAAATTGTAGTTAAAACTATTGATGGCTTCCAAGGACAAGAACGCGATATCATTTACATCAGTTTAGTGCGTAGTAACGATACTAAAGAAATAGGTTTTTTAAATGACATCAGACGTATGAATGTGGCTTTAACCCGTGCCCGCGAAAGACTAGTAGTGATAGGTGATAGCGCCACTTTAGCTAATCATCCATTTTATAAGGCGTTTATAGAATATGCCGAAAGTGTTGATGGCTATCAGTCTGCTTGGGAGTTTGCAGAGTAATAAAACTCAATAAAAATCTACCTTAAAATTATCAATTAAAACTTTATTATCCTTTCTAGATTTTGGTAACCAAATAGTTATATCCAACTTTGTTTCTGTGCTCAAAAGGGGCGGAAATTCAGTGTTTACAATTACTTGATGCCATAATTTTTCTTTTTGCTTGTCGTTTGCCAATTTAATTTGTTTCCAAAAAACGAGGCTATCTTTAACCTGTTCATTAATAACTAAAACAACATCGTTTACTTCTGAATATTTTAAGTCTAAAGTAACCTTTGCCAAATGGTAACCATTTAAATGATTATGATTTTTACTCAAAACAATACTTTGTTCAAAAATGGAATCCAATTGGTATGAAAAAGGAGCACTTTTGTAGGAAAAAATATTGAGTGCTTCAGGCTGAATTTCATGAGGGAAGTGATCAAAATCAAGAAAGCAAGTGAGTCGTTTATTTTTTAATAATTTTGTTTCGTTACACTGCCAAAGATTCTCTCTTTCAAGCCTTTCCCAGGTGGGAATTCTTCTATAGGCAAAAAGTCTTGAATCATTTTTTAAAAGTGCTTTCTTTATCAATTTCCTTTTAGAAAAAAGAGATTGATCATTAAAATAGGTAGAAGCCAAACAGCAATGAAATAGTACACTAGACAAAATAAATAGCACAGCAAATCTTCTCCAAAAGAGGAATTTAAAAAGAGATTGAAGTACATAAAATGAATACATAAATGAAAGTGGTGTGAGCAAATAAAATGTATAAGTAGCAACATTTCTAATGGCAAATAAATAGCTGAGGTAAGTCAACAAAATGGCCATCACCACAAGTGTTCTTATTTTTTTAAATGCTTCATCTTGTGATGCTTTAAATAGATGAAAAATACTCCATAGAATGTGTATTACACCAGTTATATATCCTAAAATAATAATGGGAGCTGCAACTATATTCCTTTTAAGAAATAATAATTCTTCATGCCAATTACCATTGATAAATTGTTTTACATCGAATGTACTAAAGGCAAAAAATCTTGTAAGTATATCAATATTTTTAAAATTACTAAGGTTAAAGGACACTGATGAACCTGCGTTTCCCGCTGATATTCCATATTTTATATAGGTGGGAATGACTGTGAAATAAATAATCAAAAATCCAAGAAAGAAAAATAGTACTGATTTTAATATTTGCCTTTTATCATTTCCAATTAATTCAAAATAAAACGAGTAAATTATAAAAAAAGGAAGTAACACCCATGACATATGAAGCTGTGAAATCCATGCCAGACTTAAACCAGTCATAAAAAAAGCAGAATGGGACTTTATTAATTTATGCTTATAAATTGGTAATATTTCAATAATGGCTATAAAAAATAATATTGAAGGAGCCAATAAATAGGACGGATTTATGATAGTGGTACTAAAATTCATAGTCCAAGGAGAAAGAAATAGCCAAGCATAAATAAACCATTTGGGAACCTGTTGAATTCTCTTTGAAACATACCAAGACATAAATACCAAAGCAGAAAAAGAAATAATATTTAAAAAATAAAATGGCGCCTCTGGTTGTTCAATAAAATAAAAAGGTAAACCAACCAAGATACTCTGCAAACCACCCGGAATTTGCGAAAATGTATAGGTAATATCAGGACCAAAATATGGCCAATAACCAGTCGTATAAAACTTTAATCCAAGTAAATAAATTTGTGTGTAGTCTTGCAGATACTTTGTGTTTACCTCAGCAAAGTTGATTGATAAGCCATAAATTAATCGAATGAAAAAACTAACAATTACAATTACTACAATTGTCTTATTTTTCTTAATAAATTTAAATAATTTTAAATTCAAAATAGGAAATTTTTAAATTAAAAAGAAAGTAAAATTATTTTATCTCTATTACCACATTACCAATTTTTTGTCCTGATTCAACATAGTTATAAGCTTCAACAATCTGTTCCAATGAATAGCTCCGATCAATTATAGGTCTGTATTTTCCTTCCTCAGCCAAAGCTTTAAAGTAGTTGGCATCATTTTGATTGATACTTGGAATTGGGAATAATAATTTTTTACCTCCAAATAATGGTGTAAGCAATGCTAAAAATGGGTTTTGAGATAAATAACCGAGTTCGGTGGAGATGTAAATTCCTTTAGGTTTTAATAAAGGTTTACATTTAAAAAAGGAACTCTTCCCAACAGCATCAAAAATAAAATCAAACTTAGTTTCCAGTTTTGTAAAGTCTTCATTTTGAAAATCAATTACCACATCTGCACCTAGCGATTTAACCAAAGCAACTTGTTTTGTAGGGCAAACCGCGGTTACCCTTGCTCCCAAGTATTTTAAAATTTGCACCGCTGCCGAACCTATAGCGCCTGTTGCTCCATTCACCAACACCTCCTCACCACCTTTTATTTTTGCAGCTATAATATCAACCATAGCATAATGTGAGCCCTCTAATAAAGGCGCAGCTTCAATAAAGGTATAAGCTGCGGGCATAATTGCAATTGCAGCATTACAATCCATCTTCATGTACTCCGCATGGGCACCAAACTGTTGGTCATTAAAGCCAAAGACTTTGTCGCCCACTTTGAAATTAATTACCGAGCTTCCTGTTGCTTCAATCACCCCCGCAAACTCATTGCCTAATACTTTATATTTAGGTTTAAACAAACCTGCAAAAAAACGCACAATAAAATATTCGGCACTTCTAAAACCACAATCGGTGCGGTTTACAGTAGAAGCATGAACTTTAATCAACACTTCATTATCATTGATTGTTGGAATAGAAATATCCTTTATTTGAACAATTTCAGGAGGTCCATAATTTTCGTAAACAGCTGCTTTCATAATAGATGAATTCAATATTATTTTAGCAAATAACTGAAAATAAATCCAATTGAAAATATTAAATTTAATCAAAGAACAAAGATCAGAAATAGGATGGCCTATATAATTTTATCTCTTGATGATTTTATAGAAATAAATAGTATTTTCTGTACTTACTTCCAAAAAGTAAACACCTTTATTAAACCCAGAAAAATCAATACTTTTTTGCTGCTTGCAACTCAATAAAATTCTTCCTTCAGCGCTAAATAAACGCAAGGCAATTTCCTCTTCTGGAATATCAACATTTATATTAAGTTTATCATTTACAGGATTAGGATAAATCAATAAATTATTACTCAGTTTTGTTTCAACATGGCCAACAGAATTTGTTCGATATCTTAAAAATATTTTGTGCAATCCAGTACCATCTTTTTGATGATAATACAATTTGGTTTTATTGGCGTTTATGGTTGGTCCTTCTGGTGCAAAACCATTATTTTGATGAATAATTTGTGGCACACTAAAATTGTCATTTGTATTATTTCTTACAGCCACACAAACCTGGGTATTAAAAGTATTCTTTAATAATCTTGTAAAGTATAATTCTAATCCATCATTACTAATTTCTGGTGCGTACACTAAATAATTTGTATCGTTAACAAGCGAAAAAATGGCATCCGTATTTGGTAGTTTATTAAAAGTAGAATCATTTATTTTTTGAGCTGCTCCAATGCTTGCACTACATGGTATGCCAGCACCACAACTATTATTTATAAAATCAAAAAAAGCATTGCAATAATACAAATGAGTGCCTTGGTTGCTCACCGCAGCATCCATAATGATCCATCCAATGCTAGGAATATTAAAATTTCCATATACTCTTTTAACATCACTAACTGAGTTTCCATCAAAAAATCCACTGTGCAAATTTTCAAAAATGGCAGGATAATTTCGTAAACTCACCCAATAAAAACGATTGGTTGAATCCATAGAAGCCACTGCATCTAAATGATTACTTGAGGTGTCAAGGGTTCCGTCAACTAATCCAACATAATTAAAAGTTGAATCATCAACACGTTGTGCATAATGCAAATTTGTATTTCCACCTGCGTTTAATGAATTAAAAAATAATTTATTTTCATCAGCCGAAAGAAAAGGTTCCATCGCATCAAAGGTCAAACCATTGATGCTTACCATAATTTCTGGTCCAAATGATGGATATAATTGCGCTGTAGCTGTATATTGAAATAATAAAACATGCACAATTATTATCAAAATTAGCTTCATGGTACTGTGTATTAAAAAAATAAATTAATAATTAATGTCCAAAGTTAAATGAATTGATTAAACCAAAAATAATATTATTAACTTAATTTAATTATACCAAAAAAAGCCGCACAAGGCGGCTCTTTAAAATATTTTCTCGTTACCTAACTAGTGCAAGGTTATTGTTCTAGTACTTGTATTTCCATTTGCTTTTGTAATGGTTACTACCGCTTGGTCATCACAAGCACCAGTGCCAAAGTTAAGTGTTCTAGCATTGCCATTATTTCTGGTCATTACAATTACACCACTATCAATCCAATGACAACTTAAAGCACGATGCAATGGTGTTGTAATAGTTGCAGTGTAGCTCACTCCATTTGCATTTACACCACTCCCATTTCCTGTAATTGAATATTGATCATCAGACCATGCAGTGGTGTTTTGACCGGCTACCATAGTTCTTGTACGCTCAGAATTCCATGTATGAATATTTCCATTAGTTCTTGTAATTTTCATATTAACAGCACTTACACTCCAGGCCATATTTCCATCTGCATTCAAACCAATATTTGTTACTGTTCTTGTTCCTTCTAATTTATTATCATTTCTGAAATAATTATTGAAGCTAGTTGTTTTTACAGAACCCTGAGCAAAATAGCTTCCTGTGTAGCTTACTAGAATTTGACCTCTGCGATATTTACCATCATTACATAAACAATTGGTAGTGCCAAAATCTATAGTTAATAAATGCGGGTTAGAAACTGTATCATTTGTAATTTCTGCACAATTGCTTAATGCATCTAATTGCGCTTCAGGAGCTGAATTACGACCAACAATAGAATTGCCTTTTACAGCGGCATCACAAATATTTCCAACTTCATCAGAAGTAGATTCGCTTTCTTCACTATCGTTTGCTGTTGCAACTTCTGCATCTACTGTCTCAGTTACATCATCTTTTTTACAAGATGGAATTGTTATTACGATTAAAGCAAATAAAGCTATTAATAAGGTTGATTTAATTTTTAAAGATTTCATTTTTATTGAGTTTAATAAAATTTTTATTTTTTTAAATCGATTTGCAAGTATGACTAAGAAAATAAATAAAGGTTTAATATGTTCTTAAAAAAATTAATTTTGATAAAATAATTTAAACTTAAATCTGCCCAATTATGTAATAATATTTTTTTTTCTGCTTATTTAGATCATTAGCCAATCAATTTTATATTTAAAAAATTAATACAAAATCATGAGTGGATTTAAACTGATTACTACAACAAAGGAAGAAATACATTTTGAATTTTATCTCGAAACTGCGCCAATTACATGTAAGATTTGAAAATCTAGCACCAATAATTTCTCTTTTAAATTATCTATGATACTTCTAACCTTAATGGTTTTTAAAACGCGTATCAAAAACTTTTATAATTAGTTCATCAATTTGTAAGATTTACAGCTCGTATAAAAAACAATAAATGCTTTTATTCTACGTTACTTTCATTAAATTATAAATCATGAAAAATATACTAGTAAGTGCATTTATATTGCTGTTATCTGCATTGATTTTTTTATTAGGTTTCTACCTTGATGATGATCCAAGACCAACAAACAATTTTACGCCCATTTTTGAGTATGCGATGATGACCTTTATTATTTTTATACTTTTAATGATTGGCTATTTTGTATTCAATTTTTTGTATCGAAAAATAAAAGTATTGCTCATTCAATTAAAGTAAAATCGAAATGCCTAAACTGTTTTTCTTTCTATTCGTTTTTTCGCTAAATACGCTTTGTGCGCAACAAAAAATTAATTCCATTAAATACCCTGATGGAACTGAAACATACCATTTAATTTCAAAAATTGACACATCAGAAATCGTAAATTACACGAATGGAAAAGGAGAATCAATTTGTAAACTCAAAAACGGGCTAATGCACGGAACTTACTCCAGATGGTACGAAAATGGAAATAAAATGTGGACGAAAGAAATGAAGAATGGAATTGTTGACGGCAAATTAATGTTCTATAATAAAAAGGCTGAATTGATGGCCGAATTAATTTATAAGAATGGTGTGCTAACAGATACTGTTTTTCTAAAACCTAATGTCCATTTGATAATCGGTAAAATTAGGTATAGTTCAATTGTTTATGGAGGAGCTGAAAATGCAGATGGCAGATCAAACGTTTCTGAAAATACCGGCCCATTTATTAATTATTCGATGTATGCTGTTTTGTTAGATTCAATAAAAAATCCTGCATTTTTATGTAGCTACAAATCGGATATGAAAGGCGATTTTATGATTACTGTTCCATCAGGAAATATTGGTTTGTATCCTGCAACCACAAAAATTGATTCATTAAAGCCACCTTACAAAAGTATTCCAGAAAACAGGAACATGAGTGGGAATGATTCCTGGGATGTAACTTTACCCATAATGATTTCAAAAAGTGAAGTAATTAAAACGGTAAATTTATTACATTCTTCATTGGGTTATGCGCCTTAAACCCAAATTAGGGATTACAAAACATTTACTTTATTGGTAAAAACAAAAGGATAATAGCATTCTAAAACCTGTATAAGGTAACGATAGCTATCAGTAAGTAGCAAACTGCCGCGCAGTGCGAATGACCAGAACCTTCCAATAATTATTTATTGGATGGCATGTGCTCAAATAAAAAAGGTCAAGAAACTTAATTCCTGACCTTATTTTTATAGTTAAATTTGACTTTTAAAAACAATACTTGTTCTCTGCTATCAACTTTGCAGCAACAACTCTACGTGCCTCCTTGGCATTAAATGGTTCTGTTTTTGTAAAACGTTTTAAGCCCATTAACATCATACGTAACTCATCGCCATCTGAAAATGAATTAATAGCATCTTTCCCATTTTTATTGATTCGATCTGCAGCATCATTCACATAAACTTTCATCATCTCTATTTGCTCCTTACAATTTTCTGCACCTCTTAAACCACTTAACTTTTCAACACGCAACAGAATGCTTTCAGAAACATACAAATCAATCATCATGTCGGCAATATTAATGAGCACTTCTTGTTCTTTAGAAAGCTCCATCATTAATTTTTGCGCAGCAGCACCTGCAACCATCAACACCGCCTTTTTAAAGTTGGCAATATATTTTTTCTCTCTTGCAAATGGAGCATCATCTTCGCCACCAAAATCAGGAATACTCATTAATTCACTCGCCACTTTTTGTGCAGGACCCATTAAATCTAATTCTCCTTTCATGGCTTTACGCATCATCATATCCACAATTAACATGCGGTTTATTTCGTTGGTTCCTTCAAAAATTCGGTTAATACGACTATCACGATAAGCCCTGTCCATTGGCGCTTCCGCACTATAGCCCATACCTCCATAAATTTGAACACCTTCATCCACAACATAATCCAACACTTCACTACCTGCAACTTTCATAATAGCAGCTTCGGGTGCAAACTGCTCTACCCCTTTTAAAATGGCTTTTGCTCTTTCCATTCCAGAAGCCGCAAAATTATTAATGGCATCTTCAATATTTTGAGTTACACGATACAGTGCACTTTCCATGGCATATATGCGTATAGCTTGTTCAGCCATTTTATGTCTGATAGCACCGTATTTTGAAATTGGGCGACCAAACTGTTGACGTTCGTTGGCATAATTTACAGAGATGCTTGAAGCCCTTTTACATCCTCCAAGCGCTGCTGCAGCTAATTTAATGCGGCCAACATTTAAAATATTAACAGCAATCTTAAATCCATTTTGTCTTTCGCTTAAAAGATTTTCAACCGGCACTTTGCAATCGTTAAAAAACACTTGACGCGTACTACTGCCTTTGATTCCCATTTTATGTTCCTCAGGATTTAAAGTAATTCCACCAAAACTTTTTTCTACTATAAATGCACTTAAATTTTCATCATCATCAATCTTAGCAAACACAGTAAACACTTCAGCAAAACCGCCATTGGTAATCCACATTTTTTGTCCGTTTAAGATATAATGTTTTCCATCAGCACTCAACACTGCTTTTGTTTTCCCGCTGTTGGCATCAGAACCTGAATTGGGCTCTGTTAAGCAATAACAAGCTTTCCACTCACCACTTGCCAACTTAGGAATGTATTTTTGTTTTTGAGCTTCATTACCATAATACAAAATAGGTAAAGTTCCAATGCCTGTATGTGCTGAAATAGATACCGCAAATGAATGCCCGGCACCCAAAACTTCGGTAGCTAACATTCCCGTCACAAAATCTTTTTCAAAACCTCCATATTCTTCCGGAACATTTAGGCCAAGCAAGCCTAATTCTGCCGCTTTATCCAAAAGTGATACCGTTAAACCTTCTTCCTGCGCATCAATACGATCAAGATTTGGCCATACCTCAGAAGCTAAAAAGTCATTGCACGATTGCGCAATCATTTGTTGTTCCTCATTCCATTGCTCTGGAATAAAAATATCATTGGCTTGTGTGTCGCGGATTAAAAATTCTCCGCCTTTTAATGGATTGCTCATAGTTTTAAATTTTAAGACTCTCAAAGTAAAGTGTTTTAAATCAAAATTAAAAGCATATCAAAAATAAATTTTAACTCCTTGTACAAATAATAGCTGTTCAAATTAATTAAGATGCTACTTTTGCCTAAAATTAAATCCCCAATAAATTTGAAAACAATACTTATCACTGGCGCAACATCAGGAATTGGCGAAGCTTGTGCCAATTTATTTGCTGAAAACGGGTATCAACTTATTATTACTGGAAGAAGAAAAGACAAACTTGAAAAATTAGCCGATACGCTTAGCTCTCAATTCAATAGACCTATTTTGGCCCTAAATTTTGATATTTCTAATAATGATGCTTGCGAAAATGCCATCAAAAACTTGCCAAACCAATTTAAAAAAATTGATGTGTTATTAAACAATGCAGGACTGGCTGTAGGTTTAAATCCTATTCAAGAAGGTGTATTGAGCGATTGGGAAGCAATGATTGATATCAATTTGAAAGGTTTACTTTATATTACCCGCGCAGTTGCACCAATAATGACAGCTCAAAAATCTGGACACATTGTAAATATTAGCTCGGTGGCTGGGAAAGAAAACTATGCCAATGGCAATGTATATTGTGCCACAAAACATGCAGTAGATTCACTATCGCAAACAATGCGTATAGATCTTTTACAACATGGCGTAAAAGTTACCAATATTGCCCCAGGTATGGTTGAAACTGAATTTAGTTTAGTTCGCTTTAAAGGTGATGAAAAAAGAGCCAAAAATGTATATGTTGGCCTTACGCCCCTTAGTGCTCATGATATTGCAGAAGCTATTTTTTGGGCTGTTTCAAGACCCGATCATGTAAATATTAGTGATATTGTTATCACTCCTAAAGCGCAAGCAAACGCTACTACTACAATTCGTAAATAATATTTCATGAACGATAAACTTTTTAAACTTTTATTTTTTTGCTTTTCTCTGTTTTTTGTGGCCTGCAAAAGTAAAACTGAAGTTGATTACATAATTTACAATGCTAATATTTACACTGTTGATGCCTCATTCTCTGAGCAAGAAGCAATGGCAATTAAAGATGGTAAAATTGTAGCTACTGGAACAAGCAAAAGCATTTTTGATTTATATGAAGCTACATTAAAAACAGACTTGAATGGAAAAACTATTCTGCCAGGCCTGTATGATGCCCACACGCACTTTTATTATTATGCGCTTGGACTTAAAGAAGTTGATTTAGTTGGTACACGTTCATTCAACCAAGTATTGGAGCGTGTTTTAGATTTTTCTAAAACAAGTAAAACGCCTTGGATTAAAGGTCGTGGCTGGGATCAAAACGATTGGAGAGTAAAAGAATTTCCTAACAAAGATTCCTTAGATAAGTTATTTCCTGATCTACCTGTATTTCTATCTCGAATTGATGGGCATGCCGCTTTGGCTAATCAAAAAGCATTGGATATTGCAGGTGTTACAAACGACTTAACGATTGAAGGAGGCATCTTTGAAACAAAACTAATTAATGGTAAAAAAGTATTGACTGGTGTTTTAGTGGATAATGCAGTTGATTTTGTAAGTAAACATATACCTGAACCAAGTAGTAAAGATATAGTGGAAACATTAATGCAAGCGCAAAAAAATTGCTTTGAGGTTGGATTAACATCGGTAGCGGAGGCTGGCATCACAAAAAAAATTGTAGAGTTCATCGATAGCATCCAAAGTAATGGGCTTTTAAAAATGAAAATATATGCGATGCTAACACCCTCTGCCGAAAATTTTTCCTATTATTTAAAAAATGGTCCCATATTTAAAGAAAAACTGACAGTTAATTCATTCAAGGTTTATGCCGATGGAGCGCTGGGTTCAAGAGGTGCCTGCCTTTTAAGTCCTTACAAGGATAAAAAAAATGAAAGTGGTTTCTTACTCTCCCACCCTGATACTTTATTAGCCCTTGCAGAAAAAATTGGCGCCTCAAAATTTCAAATGAATACACACTGTATTGGCGATTCTGCCAATCGTTACATTTTAAATTTATACAATAAAGTACTCGGAAACTCAACTGATAGAAGATGGCGAATTGAACATGCGCAAGTAATTCATGAAGCTGATTTTGCAAAATTTAAACTTAACAATATTATTCCATCTGTTCAACCAACACATGCCACTTCCGATATGTATTGGGTTTATGACCGATTAGGAAAAGAAAGAACAAGCAATGCCTATGCGTATCAAAAACTAATTGAAAATGCCGGAATGATAGCAGGAGGAAGCGATTTTCCAGTAGAAGGCATCAATCCTTTTAGAGGAATTTATGCAGCAGTGGTGCGCCAAGATTTAAAAAGAATTCCTGCAAACGGATTCGAACCTAGCAATAAAATTAGTAGAATGGATGCTATCAAATCATTTACCATCTGGGCTGCCTATGCAGGTTTTGAAGATAAAATTAAAGGAAGTTTGGAGCAAGGCAAAACAGCAGACTTTATTATTATTGATAAGGATATTATGAATTGTAACGAGTATGATATACCTTACATTAACGTATTAAAAACATTCAGTGATGGGAAACAAGTTTATTAAACTTTTTGGCTCAATTGCTGTATAATAGACATGATGGTAATTAAAATAAAGGTGTATTTAATTTCATTGCTAACATTTTGCTTAGTTTCATTCAAACCTGATATACAGCAGTGGAATGAAACCTCGCTCAAACAATGCAATACGGCAAAGGACATAGGCTACCTTACCTCAGAAGAAAAAGCTGTAATATTTTACCTTAATTTAGTCAGAGTGAACCCCAAATTATTTGCTCAAACTTATTTAAAAAATTACTTGGATACAGCACCCATAAAGAAAGGTGAATATTTAAAAAGTTTACTCGAAAAACTAGATAATATGAGCCCAATCGGAACAATTGAACCCCAATATGATTTGTATGAAGTAGCAAAAAAACATGCTACCGAAATGGGAATGCAAGGTAAAACTGGGCATATTTCTTTGAATGGGGAAAGTTATGAAAATAGAGCTAAAAAACTAAGCAAGCGCTATGAAAAAGCGATGGAAAATTGTCAATATGGATACAGTGATGGATTCAGTATTGTTATTGACTTACTAATTGATGAAGACATTCCCGATCTAAGCCACCGAGAATCACTTTTAAACAAAGAGGTTAAATACATAGGAGTGGCCATAAAAAAGCATAAAATTTATCGTTATAACTGCGTTATTGAAATGGGATGTGCTTTAAAACAACCATAATTTGCTTACACAAAAATTAACTCCATATCAAAAATTTAAAACTTAAAACGCTGAATGAGTAAACAAAAAAATAAGATATTTGCATCTTATCAAAGGTTTAAAACCTATATGAAGTATTAATTGCATGGAAAATAACAAAGTGTATTTTCCAGGTCTTAATGGATTAAGATTTTTTGCTGCTTTTTCGGTTGTGGTTACACATATTGAATTAGTTAAGCATTTCCAAGGCTATCCAACATTTTGGGTTGAAAATACTTCAAAAGAACTTAACTTCACAAATATCCTGCAAAAAATGATTTCTCAGGCTGGTGGCTTAGGAGTATATTTCTTCTTTGTTTTAAGTGGTTTTTTAATAACCTATTTATTGCTTGTCGAAAAAACTAAAACTGGTACAATTGCAGTAAAAAAATTTTACTGGCGAAGGGTACTCAGAATTTGGCCTTTATATTATTTGATTGTTATCCTAGGCTTTTTTGTAATTCCATATGTAAGAACTGGTGGGTTTAATTCTATATTCGCAGAGCTAAACCAACATTATTATTTAAATCTATTTTTATACCTTATTATTTTCCCAAATATTGCACATTCAATGTTCTATCCTGTGCCTCTTATTAGTCAAACCTGGTCTATTGGCGTTGAAGAACAGTTCTATTTGATTTGGCCAGTTTTGGCTAAAAAAGCTAAAAATATTTTTAAAATGCTGGTAGTCGTATTTTTAGTTATGATGAGCATAAAGGTACTCATATTGATCCTATTTAAACTAGGCTATGGAAGCCCTACTTTATTAATTTGGAAAAAGTTCTTTGCCATGAGCAAAATCGAATGTATGACTACAGGTGGCATGGGCGCATACTTGCTTTTCAATTATCCCGAAAAATTTAAGTCAATAGTCTATCAACCTATAGTATTGCCTGCTAGCTTAATAGGCATTCCAATACTTGTGCTCTATACTCCCGATATCATACAAGATGGAATACATTTGGTTTACAGCCTTTTGTTTTTGATTATAATAGCCAATGTTTCAGGCAATCCTAAGTCATTTTTAAAACTCGAAAATAAAGTATACAACTTTCTTGGTAAAATCTCATACAGTATTTATATGTATCATTTTATGCTCATACCGCTTGTGTTTTATTTATTTAAAAAAATAGGAATTGAACCTTCTAATCAATTTCTACCACAAATACTTATGTATACTACAATAACAGCTGTTACAATACTTGTATCCTGGCTCTCATTTAACTATTTTGAAAGTTGGTTCTTAAAGCTTAAATCAAAGTATACGATCATTAAAAGTGGTTCATATTAATGCATGAAATTAAAAACTTTTAGCCGTCCTTTTTTATTTACATTGTCATTTACTGAAGGTGCTTCGGTAATGAGTGCTGAATTAATTGGAGCTAAAATGCTCGCCCCTTACTTTGGATCATCCTTGTATGTATGGGCAACAGTGATGGCAGTTACTTTGGGAGGTCTGGCCCTAGGCTATTTTACTGGAGGATATTTTGCCGAAAAAAACAAGCAAAATAATTTATTATTTTATATAGTAATAATGGCAGCAATTTTTACTGCATTAATGCCAATTAGCTCCAAAATTATATTGTTTATTACTGCTAATCTATCGCTATTAATTGCAATAATATTTTCTACTATTTTATTTTTGATGCCACCTGTTTTTTTAATGGGTATGGTTTCCCCTCTAATAATTGAAAGATTAAGTAATGATAAAAATCATGCTGGTAAAATTTCGGGTAGTATTTATGCGATATCAACATTAGGTGGCATCATGGCCACTTTTGCGATGGGCTTTTTTATTATTCCAAATTTTGGCCTTATTAAACCTGCTTTTTTTACAGGTGTTGTTCTTGCCATCTTACCCCTATTGGCATTAATAAAAGATAAGAAAAAAGCCTTAGCCATATTAGTATTTTTTGTTTGCTTAGGAAGTTTTTTATTCAAATCAAACACCCCAAACTCTGACATTAAAATCTTATACCAAAAAGAAGGAATTCTTGGTCAAATAATGGTGGTCGATTATCCCGTTTATCAAACTTCTAACAAACCTGATTATTATATTAGAATGATGCTCTTTAACAGAGTAATTCAAGCCATATATAACAAACACGACAGTGCAAATAGGTATTTCCCTTACGTACATGTATTGATAAATGAAAGTACTCATCAAATTAAAGGTGGCAAGGCCCTATTATTGGGTCTTGGAGGTGGTTGTGTTGCAAACGAATTAATAAAAAATAATTTTAAAGTAGATGCCGTTGAATTAGATGAAAGAGTTGGCAATGCTGCAACTAATTATTTCGAACTGGATCCGCGTGTTAACGTTTTTATTGATGATGCCAGAAGATATATCAATAATAACTCAAAGAAATATGACCTTATTATTTTTGATGTATTCAAAGGCGAAGAAAATCCAGCACACATCATTACTCGAGAAAGCTTAGCGCTTGTTAAAAAAGCACTTAACCCAAATGGATTGATTGTGCTCAATGGTTATGGATTTAGAAATGGTGATAAAAGTAAAGGTATAAAAGCTATCGTAAAAACCATTCAACATGCAGGTTTTCAGAGCAATATTTTGCCAAGCTCAAAAAAGGAAGAAGAAGGAAATTTACTCGTTTTTGCTAAAGAAAATGCCTTTAATACCCAAATAAAACCTATTGTTTTTTCTAATTCCGAAATCCAAAAAGCTCCTTTACTCATTGATGATCAGCCTTTATTAGAATTACTCAACAAAGAGGCTGTTGCAGCATGGAGAAGTGCATATATTGCAACTGCCATTAAAGATTTTAACCAAAGAAATGTACCTTTGTTTAATTAATTTTGTCAAATTATAATTTAAAATAATATTCATGAACCAATACATCAACACCAACAAAGAACGTTTTCTAAATGAACTATTCGAATTATTAAAATTACCTTCGGTAAGTGCCGACCCTGCTTATAAAAATGATGTCATTAAAACTGCCGATGCGGTGGCTAATTCTTTGAAAAAAGCTGGTGCCGATAAGGTTGAAATTTGTGAAACGGCCGGTTACCCTATTGTTTATGCCGAAAAAATAATAGATGCATCTAAACCTACTATTTTGGTTTATGGCCATTATGATGTGCAACCAGCAGATCCGCTCGATTTGTGGCATTCAAAGCCATTTGAGCCTGTAGTTAAAAATGATAAAATTTATGCACGTGGTGCGTGCGATGATAAAGGACAAATGTTTATGCATGTTAAAGCATTTGAAGCAATGATGCAAACAAATACTTTACCTTGTAATGTAAAATTTATGATCGAAGGTGAAGAAGAAGTTGGCTCTACAAATCTTGGTATTTTCGTTAATCAAAATGTCGAAAAATTAAAAGCAGATATTATCTTAATTTCTGATACTGGAATTATTGCTAATGATATTCCTTCAATTACAGTTGGCTTAAGAGGTTTAAGTTATGTAGAGGTTGAAGTTACTGGACCAAATAGAGATTTACACTCTGGGCTTTATGGAGGTGCTGTGGCAAATCCTATCAATATATTGTGTGAAATGATTGCTCAATTAAAAAATGATAAAAACCACATCACTATTCCTGGTTTTTATGATGATGTGGAAATTCTTACAACTGAAGAAAGAGCCGAAATGGCCAAGGCGCCATTTAATTTAGATGCGTATAAAAAGGCACTTGATTTAAGCGACATTCATGGCGAAGAAGGATACTCGACCAATGAAAGAACCTCTATACGTCCAACACTGGATGTTAATGGCATTTGGGGAGGTTATACAGGTGAAGGCGCTAAAACAGTGATTGCGTCAAAGGCTTATGCCAAAATTTCCATGCGTTTAGTACCTCATCAAAATAGTGATAAAATAACTGCTTTGTTTGCCGACTACTTTTCAAAAATAGCTCCGCCTTCTGTTAAAGTTAAAGTTACACCTCATCATGGTGGTGAACCAGTAGTAACACCAAGCAATTCAATTGCATACAAAGCAGCTTCAATGGCTATGGAAACTACTTTCGGAAAAAAACCAGTACCTGTGCGCAGTGGGGGAAGTATTCCTATCGTTGCTATGTTTAAATCTGTACTTGGTTTAGATTCGGTTTTATTGGGTTTCGGTCTAGATTCAGATGCTATACATTCGCCAAATGAAAGCTATGGCTTATTCAATTTCTATAAAGGAATTGAAACTATTCCTCATTTCTATCAAAACTTTAGCGAACTTTACACAAAATAGAAAAACATGAAACGTAGGAATTTTATTAAAAATGCTGGTTTAAGCTTGGCAGGCTTAGCAATAAGCAACAGTATTTACAGTAAAAACTTACCTGCTAAAAAATCACTGAACATTATCATTTTAATGAGTGGTGGAATAGATTTCAATGATATTATTGATGATAATAACAATCAAATTTCTGTGTTATTTAATGAGCACAGTAATTTAGAATTGATTTGCAAAACCAGATTAAATTGCAGTTGCAAAAATTTAGAACACGCAAATGCAGTAATAAATGCCCTTCATGAGTTAAAAGGTAATTCCTCAGAAAATATTTTTATTAGCAATACCTATTCTGATGTTACTAAAACAATTATGGAGTCAAAATTACCATTAACAGTTGTTACAACAAATGCCCAGCCAAGTATAAAGCCATATAGAAATGATGCTGCCATTTTTAAGAAAGCAAGTCAGTATTTAAATTCACCCAATAATTGTACACTTATTTTAAACTTAGAAGATACTGATATTGCACATTTTAATAAACAAAAATATTACGATGTGCTACAACACTATAACCATCAAATAGATTTATTGTGTAAAAAAGTATACTCTCCTGACTTCAGAAATGAATGTCACACTTCAGTTTCAGTAACTTCAGTAATTGGAAGAAATAATTTCTCGAATGATGTTTATAATGAAATAGACCTATCAAGCACCGATCATTATGATGAAAGTGCAAGAAAGCTTTTCAGTTTCGATATAGCTTATGCTGCAGAGCATCAACTAAAATTTGATCATACAATTTACGATAGCAAACACTTATTGAATACAAGCAACGGATTCAATCCAATGAGCATTTAACAATTCTTGTACAAACTTATAATGCAATTGAGTAACCTCTTTAAAAGGCCTTCGTAATACCTTGCAATAAAAACAGAAAATCATGTTGCACCTAAAATTTTTGAAACCCTTTTTTTTATTAGTGGTAGTGCTAATTAATTTTAGCTCATGCACCTTCAAAGAAGTTGAGTTTAAAAAAGTAGAATCCTTTAAATTATTAAATACCGATAGCAAAGGGGCTACAGTTGAACTTTTCATCTTATTAAAAAATCCAAATAAAATGGCCATTACTGTGAATAATCTAGATATGAATGTGATGGTAAATCAAACCAATATTGGAAAAATAAAACTTGCCGAAAAAGTTAAAATAAACGCACGTAGCGAAAAAGCACATCGTTTTGTTATAAAGGCAAATTATAGCGACATTGCAGTAGGTGGATTTTCTTCATTACTTTCCATTATAATGGCTAAAAAAGTCAATCTTTCTTGCAATGGAAATATTACTGCCCGTGCATTAGGCGTCTCTAAAACAATGCCTGTCGATTTTAAAGGTGATGTGCCTTTGAGTTACTTTTCTAAATAACCAAATTGTAAATAAATTTTGCAAATTGAGATTTTATTCAGAAATTGGCGAAACCAAATCGTAAAAATCTCTTATGAAATCCTTTAAAATCAATAAAATACTTGTTCCTCTTGATTTATCAGCTAATAGTATGCTAGCGCTACAACATGCTAGTTTTATGGCAAAATTGTTTAAGGCCGATATTATTTTAGCCCATACAATGGAAACGAAAGTTGCTAAGTTAGATTTAGGTACATTCACCGCGTCAGATAAAAAATATGCCGAACAAATCATCAGTGAAAAACTTGATGCGCTTGCTACTGAACTAAAAATTAAAATTGGTGGTAAAGTAACCTACATCATCAAAGCTGGTAAAATCGCAAAAGGAATAGCAGATGCCACCGCAGAAAGCAAAGCCGATATTATTATTATGGGAACGCACGGTGTAAGTGGTTTTGAGGAGTTTTTTATGGGTAGTAACGCCTTTAGAGTGGTTACCGAAGCTAAGGTTCCAGTGATCACGGTACAAACACATGCCTCTAAAGTAGGTTTTGAAAATATTCTTTGTCCTATTGATAGTTCTAATGCGTCAAGAGAAAAAGTAAGATATGTGCTTGAACTTGCAAAAAAATACAACTCAAAAGTACATATCCTAGGTATTCTTAGTGTTGATGATGATGATGCCGCATTGCTACTTGATAAAAAATTAGAACAAGTAGAAAAGTATTTTGAAAAGCACGAAATTAATTACACAATGGAAATGGTAGAAGGTGAAAACCTTGCCACTGTGACCATGAAACAAGCCAAAAAACACAAGAGTGACCTTATTGTAATTATGACCGAACAAGAAGAAAATTTTGCAGGTTTATTAATGGGGCCTTATGCACAACAGGTAGTAAATCATTCTAAGATTCCTGTGATGAGTATTACACCAGATCCTGCCGGATTCACTGATAACAAACTATCTGCAGGTAGTTAATTATTGAAACCATAACTAGTAAAAGCTGCTTTTGTTAAGGCAGCTTTTTTTTTCAAAAAATAAATCCCAAAATATTCATCCAAAATGCTGCATAAGCAGTAAGACTCATTATCTAAAATCAAACCTTCTGTGCTTTTATAAAATTTAAACTTGTATAGGTGAGTTATTTTAAATATCGAGTATTCAATAAAATTTTAGCTTAAACAACATAAGCTATATTTGTACAAAAAAAATCAAATAATACAAAATAAAGCAATCATCGTTGGTTCTACTGGTCTGATAGGCAGCTTCCTAATGGAACTTTTAGTGCAAGATGAAAACTACACCCAAATAATTGCACTGGTTAGAACTCCGCTCAAATCAAAAAATAAGAAAGTAATATACATAGAAACAGATTTTAATAACCTAGATATTGTAGCATCCCAAATTAATGGCCAGTGTCTGTTCATTTGTGTTGGGTCCACAATGGCTAAGGCAGGCTCAAAAGAAGCTTTCCTAAAAGTTGACTATGATCTTCCTGTTGATGTAGCGCATATTGCTTCAAATAATGGTGTAAAATCATGTATGGTGGTTTCTTCTTTAGGTGCTAATCCAGAATCAACGAACTATTACCTTCAAGTAAAAGGAAAAATGGAACAAACCATTGAAAAAATTGGGTTCGAAAAAACAGTTTTTATGAGGCCATCCTTACTTTTTGGAGAAAGAAAAGAATTTCGTCTTGGTGAACTTATTGGTAAATTTATGATGAAAATCATTGGTCCTCTTTTCATTGGTCCATTAAAAAAATATCGTGGAATTCATGCCAAAACAGTGGCAAAAGCTATGATCAAAGCCTCTCTTCAAGAAATCTTAGGAATAAAAAAATATGAAAGCAATGAAATTGAATTACTTGTAAAATAAAAATGATTCTCCATTGGAGAGAAAAAAGAAGTCCCTCTCTTTTGGAGAGGGTTTTAGGGTGAGGTCAATACCCCAATATCTTCAACATCGATTTATAACTTTGCTCCTTTGCAAACAATTTCGTGTAATATTCCCCATCATCATCCAAATCAATAATCACATGCTTTGGAGCAGGAATTAAACAATGCTGTATGCCACCATAACCACCCAAAGATTCCTGATAGGCTCCTGTATGAAAAAAACCAATATACTGAGGCTTTTTCTTATCTAGTTTTGGCAAAAATATTTGATTAATATGAGCTTCAGAATTGTAGTAATCATCGCTATCACAGGTCAATCCTCCTAAATTTACTTTTTCATATTCCTTATCCCAATTATTGATGGCAAGCATAATAAATCGTTGTTTAATCCCCCATGTATCAGGCAATGTAGTGATGAAAGAAGAATCAATCATATTCCACAATTCTTTATCATTCTGATACTTTTGATCAATAATACTATACAAGGTGGCACCACTTTCTCCTACTGTAAAACTTCCAAATTCGCTGAAAATATTAGGCTCTTCAACCCCATTTTCATTGCATATAGTTTTTATATGCAGCACAATTTGCTCAGCCATATATTCATAATCGTAATTAAATGCTAATGATGTTTTAATAGGAAATCCGCCTCCAATATCTATACTGTCTAACTCCGGACAAACCTTTTTTAAATCACAATAAACATTAATACACTTTGTCAACTCATTCCAATAATAAGCCGTATCCTTAATGCCTGTATTGATAAAAAAGTGCAACATCTTTAATTCAAATTTACTACTGCCTTTTATTTTTGTGTGATAAAATTCCACAATATCATTAGCTCTTATCCCTAATCTGGAAGTATAAAACTCAAAATCTGGCTCTTCTTCGGCCGCAATTCGGATACCTATTTTACAAGGTTTCTTAATGGCTTTTTCGTAATATTTTATTTCGTCTTTTGTATCTAATATTGGAGTAACATTTTCAAAACCATCATTGATTAATTCACAAATCGCCTGTAAATAATTGGGGCGCTTATAACCATTGCAAATAACATAGGTTTGCTTGGTGATATGCTTATTCTCATATAACTTCTTAACTATTGGAATATCAAAACCTGAGCTCGTTTCCAAATGAATATCATTTTTTAATGCCTCTTCAAGCACAAACGAAAAATGTGAACTTTTAGTACAATAACAATAGGTATAAGTGCCCTTGTAATCAGCTTTAGCAATGGCTACATTAAATAAACGCTTTGCCTTTTGTATTTGAGAACTTATCTTCGGTAAATACGAAATCTTCAAAGGGGTGCCATATTGTTTAATAATATCCATCAACGGAATATCATAAAAATATAATTCATCGTCTGCAACTTTGAAGCCTTCTTGAGGAAAATCAAAGGTTTGGTCAATCAAATCAAAGTACCTGTGGCGCATAAATAGTAATGTTTAATATAATCTTATTAAATTTGCGAACGAATATACAAAGTCAGTCAATACTTTGGGTTTATTTTATTTAAAATGGCTCATATTTTTTTTAAATTTAACCTAGTATTAACATCTAAACTGATTTAACTTGTATATTTACATGAATAGAGCTATAAATTTAATTAAATATTATGTTGAAGAAAGTAAAGTTTATTGAGGTTAAATCAGAAATTGGTGCTGGTACACGTGGCGCAAGTTTGGGTGTTGATGCAATTAAAATTGCTGCCTTAGATTATGGTAGCTCCTTATTTAAAAAAATTGAAGCGATAGAAATTGAAAACGAAAATCAGCTATTATTTGAGACAGTCGGAAGTCCTCATGCCAAAAGAATAAAAGGAATCATCAGTTTGTATGAACGTATTGGAAAAGAAGTTTCTGAAACGTTAAAAAACAATGGATTCCCAGTTGTTTTAGCTGGAGATCATAGCACTGCTGGTGGTACTATTGCAGGTATAAAAATGGCTTATCCAAAGCAAAGACTCGGTGCTATTTGGATAGATGCACATGCCGATTTACATTCTCCTTTTACAACACCAACTGGTAACATGCATGGAATGCCACTTGCTACTGCCTTAGGCGAAGATAACTCAATCAACAAAATCAATAAGCTTGATAAAGAAACCACAGACTTGTGGAATAAATTAAAGAAAGTGGGTGGAATTACACCTAAAATAAACTACAGAGATCTTGTTTTTATAGCACTGCGCGATATAGAACCAGAAGAAGCATACTTACTTAAAAAACACAAAGTAAAAGTTTTCACAACAGCCGAGGTAAAAAGAAATGGTGTTGAAAAAATAGCAAGAGATACTCTGGCACACTTAAGTGCTTGCAATCAAATTTATGTTTCCTTTGATGTGGATAGTATGGATTCTTCTATTAGTAAAGGAACTGGAACACCAGTTAGAAATGGTATTACAGAAAAAGAAGCAGGTAGCTTATGTGTACGATTAATACAAAATGGAAAAGTATGTTGCTTCGAAGTTTGTGAAGTAAATCCTACACTTGATAAGGAAAATTTAATGGCCGAAAACACTTTCGAAATCTTACAAAAAGTAGTGGCACAGCTCACTAATTAATTTATTAAAATGCAAATAGAAGATCAAATAAAAGCCGCCTTAGCGGATGCTTTAAATATTTTATATAATTTCCATCCAAAAACAGAAGAAATTTTACTTCAAAAAACAAAGAAGGAATTTGTTGGAGATTACACTTTTGTGGTTTTTCCATACACCAAAATTGCAAATGCCAGCCCCGAAGCTACTGCGCAAAAAATTGGTGAATTGCTTGCAGCAAATAAAGAATTAATAACAAGTTTTAATGTTGTTAAAGGTTTTTTAAATCTTGAATTAAACAACCAACTTTGGATTAACCATTTTAATTCTTCTTGTTTAAATGATAAGTATGGATTTAAAAATATTGACCCAAATCAAGCACCGGTATTAGTTGAGTATTCTTCTCCCAATACCAATAAACCATTGCATTTAGGACATATAAGAAACAATTTATTAGGTTATTCTATAGCAAAAATTTTAGAAGCCAATGGCCGAAAAGTATACAAAGTAAACATTGTAAACGACCGTGGGATTCACATCTGCAAAAGCATGCTGGCCTATCAACTTTTTGGAAAAGGAGAAACTCCAGAAAGCAGCAACACTAAAGGCGATCACTTAGTAGGAAAATATTATGTGGAGTTTGATAAACAATATAAAATTGAAGTTGCAAATTTAGTTGAGGCTGGAAAAACAAAAGAAGAAGCCGAAAAATCGGCGCCACTCATGTTAAAGGTGCAAGAAATGCTGCGTCAATGGGAAGCAGGAAATCAACAAGTTAAAAAGCTCTGGGAAACCATGAATACATGGGTGTATCAAGGATTTGATATTACATACAAAACATTGGGAGTAGATTTTGATAAGATATACTACGAATCTGAAACTTATCTTATTGGAAAGCAAAAAGTGGAAGATGGATTAGCTAAAAATGTGTTTTTTAAAAAAGACGACAACTCTGTTTGGATTGATTTAACTAAGGATGGATTAGATGAAAAAGTGGTCATGCGTGGCGATGGCACTTCATTATATATTACCCAAGATATAGGCACTTCTATAAAACGACATGAAGAGTTTGGATTTAATCAAATGATTTATGTGGTAGGAAATGAACAAGATTATCATTTTAAAGTACTCTTTAAAATTCTCGAAAAATTTGGCTTCGATTGGGCAAAAGGGTTGTATCACTGCAGCTATGGTATGGTTGAACTGCCCGAAGGAAAAATGAAATCAAGAGAAGGTACGGTGGTTGATGCCGATGATTTAATAGAGGAAATGATTAAAACCGCGCAACAAACTACCGAAGAACTCGGCAAAACTGAAGGACTTTCTGAAACAGATAAAAGCGAATTGTTCCATACAATTGGACTTGGTGCACTAAAATATTTTATTTTAAAAGTTGATCCAAAAAAGAAAATGTTGTTTAACCCCGCTGAGTCTATCGATTTTCATGGTAACACTGGCCCTTTCATACAATATACACACGCACGAATAAAATCAATTCTCAGAAAAGCAGGTGATTTTAATACCACCGTTGGCGGCATTGAATTACATCCAAAAGAAAGAGAGTTGCTAAAACTAATTTATGATTTTCAACAAGCTGTGAGCGATGCTGGTGCAAATTATAGCCCTGCTTTAATTGCCAATTATGTATATGATTTAGCCAAAGAATTCAACCAGTTCTATCACGACTGCCAAATCTTAAAAGAAGAAAACCAAGAAATAAAATTGTTTCGATTGCAACTTATTAAGTTCATCGCTCAAATTATTAAAGCCTCTATGGAATTGTTAGGTGCTAAGGTTCCTGAACAGATGTAACTGATAATCAAACTTTTAATTTAATATTTATTGCAAATTTTGCATATTAAAATATTATATCGTAATATTGCTATATATTAATATACAAATATATAAAGATGGGCGCTTCAAAAACAGAACAATTTACAGATAAGCAAAACCAAATTGCCACTATAGCAAAAGCATTGGGTCATCCTGCAAGGATTGCTATACTTGACTATTTACTTAAAGTTGATGCTTGTATTTGTGGTGATATTGTCAATGAAATTCAATTGGCACAACCAACCATTTCTCAACATCTTAAAGAACTAAAAAATGCTGGCATCATTAAAGGAAGCATTTCTGGTACTGCCATTTGCTATTGTGTTGATGAAAAAGCATTGCAAATTTTCCAAAAATACTTCAAACAAGTCGAGTTAAAAATAGAAAAGAAAAAATCAAATTGTTGTTAACCTAAAAATACAAAACATGAACTTAGCACAAATTAAAGAGCATCTTAAAAATTCAAATCAAGTGAATTTCATTTTACCCAATGGAACTATTGTTCCAGAGCATTTCCATGTAACCGAAGTGGGGCTTATTTCCAAACATTTTATTGATTGTGGAGGCACAATAAGGGACGAAAAAGTAATTAATTTTCAGTTATGGAATGCCAATGATATTGACCACAGATTAAAGCCAGAAAAACTACTTAATATCATCCATTTATCGGAAACAAAACTTGGCATTCCAAATATAGAAATTGAAGTAGAATATCAAAATGAAACTATTGGTAAATATGGTTTAGACTTTGATGGTATTAATTTTTTATTGACTCAAAAACAAACTGCTTGCTTAGCTAGCGATAGTTGTGGCATTCCAAAAGAAAAATTGAAAGTTGCTCTCTCAGAAATTGGAACAGCCAATACAAATGCCAGTTGTAAGCCTGGTGGCGGTTGCTGTTAATAAGTTAATCCTCTTACATATGTATGAAAAAATTGAAATTTTACTTCGTCAATTAGTAAATAACTTTGATGAAATACCTGCTGAAAGAAAAGTCATTTTGCAGAAATTAAGTGTCTATGTTAAAGAAAAAATGTTGGCAAATGAAGAAATTAATTTAGTTTATATATGCACACACAATTCAAGAAGAAGCCATTTCGGACAAGTTGCCGCTGCAATTGCTGCATCTTATTTTAAAATTAAAAATGTGCACTCCTTCTCAGGTGGCACCCAAGTTACTGCCTTTAATACAAATGCTATAAACGCACTTAAAAAATTGGGATTTGAAATAAACACCAAGGAGTCAGATCCCAAAAATCCATTGTATCAAGTTGCATACAGTAATACTCAATTCGAAAAATGTTTCTCTAAATTATATGATGATGAAAGTAATCCAAAAGATAACTTCGCTGCCATCATGACTTGTTCAGATGCTGAGCAAAATTGTCCTTTCATTGCCGGAGCAAAAATTCGCATTGGAACAACCTATAATGACCCCAAAGAAGCCGATAATACCAGGGAAGTCAATAAAGTATATGTTGAAAGATTCAAACAAATTACTACCGAAACTTTATTCGCCTTCTCTTTAGTAACAAACCATTAAAATTCAAAGAATTTAAAATCATGGCCGACTTAAATCAAGCACTTCATCCTAAAAGAAAAAGACTTACTTTCTTAGATAGATACCTAACCTTATGGATATTTTTAGCCATGATTTTAGGAATTAGCATCGGCTATTTTATCCCTTCAAGTGCCGAAACTATTAATAAATACTCAAGCGGCTCAACAAATATTTTTTTAGCTATTGGACTTATTCTAATGATGTATCCACCATTGGTTAAAATTAAATTTGCTGAAATTCCTAAAGTTCTTAATCAGCCAAAATTACTACTTGCCTCATTCATCATCACTTGGATTATTGGACCGTTTTTAATGTTTTTGCTAGCCGTATTTTTTCTTAAAGATCAACCAGAATATATGACTGGCCTTATCATTATTGGCCTAGCACCTTGTATCGCTATGGTGGTGGTGTGGAATGAATTAGCAGCAGGAAATAGACAACTAGTAGCAGGCCTAGTAGGTATAAATAGTTTAATTCAGGTATTTTTCTTTAGTCTTTATGCCTATTTTTATTTAGAAATTATGTTGCCACTATTTGGCATCCATGGTTTATCACTCAATATTACAATTACAGAAATTGCAACTACAGTAGGAATTTATTTAGGAATACCTTTTTTAGCTGCAGTACTAACTCGAATTATTTTAATTAAAACTAAAGGAGAGGAATGGTTAAACCGTAAATTTATTCCAGCTATTTCTCCAATTACTTTGATGGCATTACTATTTACCATAATTATTATGTTTTGCTTAAAAGGAAATGCAATAGTGAGTGTACCCTTTGATGTTTTAAAAATTGCTTTGCCATTAGTCATATTTTTTGCAATCATGTTTACATTAATGTTTTGGGTAGGAAAATATTTAGGAGCTACTTATACCGACAATGTAGCACTTTCTTTTACTGCAGCAGGCAACAATTTTGAATTAGCTATTGCTGTCTCTATAGGAGTATTCGGCATCAATTCTGGCCAAGCTTTTGCGGGTGTAATTGGACCTTTGGTTGAAGTACCCGCTTTAATTATTTTAGTGAACGTGGCATTTTGGTTAAGAAAAAAATTATATAAAAACACAATAGCTTAACGTCTACGCTTCAAAATTTATTTCATAAAAAAAAGCCATTCAGTTCGTGAATGGCTTTTTACTTTCTACTTTCAAACTTTCTACTTTCTAACTTTATTTCTTAGGTGCTTTAGCATTAAATCCAAACGAAGCTCCAATTCTTGCTCCATCTTTATTTGGAACTACAAAGGCATTGACTGGAATATTTAAGTTGCCTGATTTAAATGTGCAACCAACTGCAAATACAAAACCTGTTTCTATAGCCAACTGACCTCTACTATCCATTCTTGAAACTATGGAATATGGATTTGTTCCCCAATCGCTTTCCCAATCTTTCTTTAAATGCCACCCTCCATTGTTATCATAATAGCCACTTGCTTTTTTTGTCAATCTTATGGTGGGGCCAAAGGCAAATTCTAATCCCGATTTATTACTTCTTAAACCATGCATAATGGCCATACTAGGTATAAACAAACCTTGATCTAATCCAGTAATCATAGGCAAAAATTCAAATAAGGCCTGCAAATTTCCTTGTGTCAAATATTGCTTCTCAAATTGATAACCAAATTGAAACATCGCAGGGTAACCATCAAAACCACCCTGATTTTTTGAAGCTTTCATGATACTTGCTGAACTACCTGTCAAAAAAACCGCACCAAATCTAGGTCCATCAAGCTTTAAGGTACTTGCATCCGGATTGTTATGTGAATTGTCAATATTAAACTTTTTAGTCAGTTTCTTTACTAACTCAGCATCATTGGGTTTGCCATACATCTCATTCACTGCAATAGCTATGATATTTGGAAATTCATGATTTAAATTGAGAAACTCTTTTACAAATGTCTTTTCAATTACGCCCGATTTTACATCTATTAAATTTAACGTAAGCACAATAGTTTCTCCATAAGGATCAATCAAACCGGTCATCATTTTATCAACGTTTAGGGCCTTTCCAACCTCAACCAAACATAGTTTACCATAGCAATTATCTAAACTAATATTTTTTGATTTACTTAAATGCAATTGATCATATCTGTCCATTACTTCATAGGTATCTATTTTCGACACTTCTGTTCTTAAATAATTGCCCAATAAGGTTGGTGTTACAGCTGTTTCACGATAATCTATACTCAATACAGCTAATTTTGGTTTTACACTAGTTTGTGCTGTTGCAAATTGGAATGCACCAATTAAAATACTTCTTAATACGATTTTAAAAATTTGACTTGTTTTCATTTTATTTTTGATTTTGGGTTTATAAAAATTTTTGTTAGTTAAATTATATTGTAAAATAATAGCCTATCGAAACAAAGTAAGGCGAGCCTACTCCTGCTTCTAATCTTATGCCTGACGATTTATAGATTGTTATATCAGTTCCACCACCAACCCTTAAACTTGGCAATATCAACTGCTCTCCTGTTAATATGGTATTATAGGAAATACCTGCTTGAAAAATTCCAAATAAATGCAGTCTATTATAAGTATAAATATCTCTTGTGTATCTTACACTTAAATTTAATCTTATTTCTTCTAAATTATAAAACATGGTATTGTCTTCATTCTCCCTTTTTATTCCTTTTATTTGCGATCCGGAAACACCGAAACAATTTCCTTTGGCTGTATAAAAATCATACGCTAATCTGCCTTGAAGACCATATATGGTAAGATCAGTACTTGTATAAATTTTTCTTTCTTTTTTAACTTCATCTTCTTGTGCTTTTAAATTGCTTTTCACACTCAAGATGATAAGTAGTGAGAAACTTATTTTTTGTAATAGATTAGGCATTTTTCTCATTGTTTAAAGTATTAGTTTTTATCCCTTTTGACGATGCAAAACTAGGTCTACTTTTGCCTGGGCGTTTATTGATAATCGATATCCAATTTTACAATTATGAGGAATAGCGTAAATGGAAGCAGTTGAGCCTCTCCTTATTACGGTTTATCGCAAATGGTTTTATTTGAAAATCATTTTTTTGCGATTTATGCAATAATTTAATGAAACAATTCGTACTTTTCACGAAACATTTTTAAAAATGGCAACAAAAAACGCAGATTTCGCAGTTCAATCTAGATTCATAGAACACCTAAAAAGAGTTGCTCCAAATAAGTCGTTAGCCGATGAAATGGCCGATATATTAAGCATTAGCAGTGATAGTGCTTACAGAAGAATTAGATGTGAAACTGCCATAACTATTGATGAAGTTGTGCTTTTATGTAAACACTTTAGAGTATCGCCCGAATTACTTACTGAAAAAACGCCTGGAACAGTAACCTTTAGCTATAAATCATTAACAACCAATGCTATTGATTTAGATAATTATTTGAAAAGCATAATTCAAGATTTAGAAAATGCCTTGTCATTCCCTAACCCTCATCTATACTTCGCTGCAGAAGATGTACCTTTGTTTCATCACCTCGATTACACCTACCTTACACCTTTCAAGTTTTTTTATTGGAGAAAGTCAATTTTAAATGATGTTACCTTGCAAGGAAAAAAATTTGATGCCAAAGTTATCTCTAGTGCAAGCCTTGTTTTGGCAAAAAAAATTAATCAATTATATCTCTCAATCCCTTGCACAGAAATATGGACCGAGGAAACTATTAGCAGTATGCTGAGTCAGGTGATTTACTATGCCGATAGCGGACTTTTTACTACAAAAAAAGATGCTATGAATGTGCTTAACGATATTCGTCAAATGGCGGAACACCTGCAAAAACAAGCAGAAATCAATAGCAAATGTTTAAGAAGCGATAAAGATCCCATACACAATCAAAGCTTTAATTTATACAGTTGTGAAGTGCAAATTGGAAATAATTCAATATTAGTAAATACTGATAAATTAAAAATATCCTTATTATCGTTTAATACCTTTAACTCATTGCTCACTTTTAATTTAAACTACTGCAACGAAAACGAACAATGGATACAAAATCTCATTAAAAAGTCTGTACTCATTAGCAGTGTAAGCGAAAAACAGCGCCTTCAATTTTTTAGAAACATCAATAAATTAATAGATAAAGCACAAGAACAAATAGAAAGAGCTTTTTAGAATTCTATTTACAACAAAAAAGATTTCTTTTGAAGTATTTATAATTAAATTTTAATCAAAGTCAGAATCAACTAGATATAAATAGAAACCTTCCAACCGCAGGCAATGATTGTATAGATTAACTGTCAATTTTTAAACGTTCACAAACATTTTAGCATTTTACAACCTTATAATTCCGCATTTCAACTAGTTATTAAACTCAAATTACACAATACTAACATTCTTGTGTCCCCTAATTTTTATTTTTTCATTTTAAAATTGTGCACCATCAAATAAATATATATATTTAACTTTTTAAAATGCATCTCAAATATGAGAAGAATATATTTACTCCTTTTTTTCCTTTTTACAAGCGCTGTATTACTCTTTAATGCATGTAAAAAAGACCCTATTGAACCATTACCTGCAGCTGACACAACGCAAAATCCTGTTCCCACACCTACACCAAATCCGTCACCAACCCCTGTCCCAACAGGAGTTTCTGTTGATTTAACAACAGTACCGTACACTAAGCTGTCCGAATACCGTTTTTTTACTGGTGCACTAAAAGATCAAATTCCTGCCGATAATGTATTTCCCTACAAACCTGCCTCGTCGCTTTTTACAGACTATGCACTTAAAAAACGTTTTGTATGGCTTCCGTCAGGAACAAAAGCAAACTATGTTGCCGATAACAAAATCCTTGACTTGCCAGTTGGCGCAGCGCTCATAAAAACTTTTTATTATGATAATACAGAGCCATCGAATACCACAAGAATTATTGAAACTCGCATCATGATTCGTAAATCTACAGGTTGGATTTTTGCAGAATATGTATGGAACAATGAACAAACTGATGCTACTTTGCAAATGAATGGAAGCTACACGCCAGTTGCGTGGTCACAAAATGGAACTTCTACAAGTGTAAATTACAGAATCCCTTCTGAAACAGAGTGTCTAACTTGTCACAAATCAAACAGCAATCCTATTCCAATTGGAATTCAACCACAAAACTTAAACAACGACTACCCTTTTGCGTCTGGCAATGCAAACCAATTACAGTACTGGATTTCAAAAGGAATTTTAGAAAACAACCTTCCTTCCACTATCGTTTCAACAATAGATTACCATGATGAAAGTCAACCACTAAAAACACGATTGCGTTCCTATTTAGACATTAACTGTGCACATTGCCATCGCGAAAATAGTCATTGCGATTACAGACCATTACGTTTAGCTTTTTCTGAGACTTTACTCTCTGCCAATATGGGGCTTTGTGTTACTCCTGATGAAAACATTGACCCGATGTTAATTCAAATAATTGCGCCCGGAAATATTGCCAAATCGGTCATGCACTTCCGACTAAACTCTATAGATGAAAGCACAAGAATGCCGCTACTTGGGCGATCTGTAGTAGATGAAGTTGGCGTTCAATTACTAAGAGATTATATACTTTCAATAGACGATTGCAATGATTAAAACCTTAATAAATATTAAACAAACTATCATGAAAAAAAATTTATTCATAATTGCATTTTCGCTTCTAGCAAGTGCATCTGGCTTTGCCCAACAAACTTGTGCGACTGCGCAAATTATTACATCAAACACATTTGCTTTTCCCACCATTAATGGAACAGAAGTACCCACTTTAGTTTGCTCAACTGGAGGCTCAGGTGCCACAGCAGCAAATTGGTATAAATATACGCCTACGCAAGATTTCGCGGTTACTGTTACCACCGATTTTGTGACCAATGGCAATATCGACAATCGTGTACAAATCTATTCAGGAAGTTGTGGAGCTTTAATTTGTGTTGCTGGTGATGATGATAGCGGTACAAACGCGCTGTGCGTGGCCTCTTTCAATGCCACAGCTGGTACTGATTATTTTATAGTATTTGATAATAGATGGAGTTCATCTGGTTTTATGTTTCAATTAATTGAAGATACAATTATAGTCCCTAACGATAGCATTGTGTCTTGGTCACCAGTTTCCACAAGTTCAATCACAGGAAGCAGCCTGGGTGTGGTTGACATGAATGGAGATTTTTTAGACGATATTATTTCAGTAACAAGCACCAATATTCAAATTCATCAACAAAATTCAACTGGTTCATTCACACCAGTAAACTATACAACATCTGCTGCGCAATTCACACCTTCTTGGAGTTTAGCTATTGGCGATTATAATGCAGATGGATACAACGATCTATTATATGGCGGAGGAAGCGGTGTAACATTTATGGAGTCTGATGGACAAGGAACGGGATATACACAGGTTTCTGGCTCACAATATGTTTTTTCGCAACGTAGCAATTTTGTGGATATCAATAATGATGGACACCTAGATGCGTTTGTTTGTCACGATGTGGATCCTAATGTATATTACTTAAATGATGGCAATGGAACTTTAACCTTTAATCAGGGCGGTCTTGGCGATCATCCAGATGGTGGAAATTACGGTTCAATCTGGGTTGATTACAACAACGACAGATTACCTGATTTATTTATTGCAAAGTGCAGAGGTGGTGCAGGTACAGCTAAAATAAATGAGCTTCACAAAAACAATGGCAATGGCACCTTTACGAATGTCTCTGTGCAATCAAACTTAGCTGACCCTATTCAAACATGGTCTTCAGCTTGGAACGATTTTGACAATGATGGTTGGATGGATGTAGTGGTTGGGATAAGTTCATCTGCCGATGGAATGCATAAATTTATGCATAACAATGGAGATGGTACTTTTTCAAACATTACGGCTGGGAGTGGCCTTGAAACATACATGGGAATGAGCACGGAATATGCTTCTTATGACTTTAATAATGATGGATTTGCAGATGTTTTTACACCTGGCACTATTTTATACAATAACGGAAACAACACATTTACTACTCATTCAATTCCAATGACAGCCGGTGCAGTTGGAGACTTAAACAACGATGGTTTTTTAGATGTGCAAAACGGAACTACAACTTATTTTAATAATGGAAACTTAAACAGTTGGTTAACGGTTACACTTCAAGGAACTACAAGTAATCTTAACGGAATTGGAGCCCGTGTTGAAATTTATGGCGCCTGGGGAAAACAAATTCGCGATGTTCGTGCTGGTGTTGGATTCCGCTATATGGGAACACTTAACGCACATTTCGGCCTTGGTACAGCTACTTTAATAGATTCCTTAAGAGTACTTTGGCCTTCTGGCAATACAGATGTTATATGCAACCCAAACAAGAACAGTGTTATTCACATTATAGAAAATTCAGCGCCTGTGGCTACAGCCATTTTTAATGCCAATACCACAAATATAGATGAGTTCGAAAGTGTCAATTTTACTGATGCTTCATCACCATGCCCATTAGCTTGGAACTGGTCAGTTAATCCAACTACTGGATGGAATTTTAGCAATGGAACAACTGCAACATCACAAAACCCAACAATAACTTTCAATACTGCTGGCACATATGAAGTTAGCCTTGTTGCAAGCAATAGCAATGGTGCAAGTATTAATCTAACAACTGAAACTATTATAGTTAATTCAACGGCTGGAATCACTGAAAACCATAACAGCGATTTTTCAATTTATCCAAACCCAGTCAATGATTTTGTTTATATTAAATTAAATCAATCGAAAATAAATGCCATTAAAATCACTTCAATTCTAGGTGCCCAAATAGATGCCAACTTAAATAAAAGCAACAATACCATTGATGTTACACACTTAAATGCTGGCACTTATTTCTTATCAGTGACAACTGACACTAATGAAGTAATTGTAAAGAGGTTTATTAAAAAGTAATAGAAAGTAAACTAATTATATTTTGGGCAAAACCTCGCTCATTACTGATATTAATCAGCAATGAGCGAGGTCGGGCTTTACGCACTGCGCGGCAGTTTGCTTCTATCCCTTTTGCAGCTGTACGCTACTTTTTAATTATCTTTTAAAAGAATTAATACTAATGGCATTTGTTTTTTAGTTTGGTCCTTAAATTAGATTTGCATTGGTTCAAACTGATATTTTAACCCAATATCTGCGAAACTTCCTTATGAATAATAACAGGTAGAGTTATTAAATTTCTTTCATTCATTTAAACAAAAAGCAACCTAAATTGCTTAAGGAAAAACTTTACTATGAAAAGAGATTTATTCAGCCTATTATTTTGTTTCCTTTCTATTGGAATTCTTCAAGCGCAAACTTTTGTGAGCGGAGGTATTTATAACAATACTACATGGACGCTGTCAAACAGCCCTTATGTTTTAACTGGTTCTATGGTAGTATTCCCCGGTAAAACCTTAACAATAGAACCAGGGGTTGAAGTGCTTGTAAAATACGATGGAATCCCAAATACAGGCTTAATGTACTATCTCGAAGTAAGAGGTAGTTTAAATGCTGTTGGAACTCTTAACCAGCCAATTGTGTTCAAAACTGACACACTCCCAACCCAATATACATGGCTTGGCATAAACGTAAAAGCAACGCAAGGAGGACAACTAAATATTGATTACATAGAATTAAGCAATGCTTTTTATGGTATTTATGCCGATAATCAAACTGCCCCCTTATTAAATTTGCATCATTGTAAATTCACATACAACAATTATGCAATACAACCATTTGGACCTATCAATTTTTATGATTGTAGTTTTCAGAATAATGGGCAAGGGATTGCATCTAACTGGCAAATTAATCACCAAATCAATCTTCTACGTTGTGAATTTATTAATAATTATTCTTGCAATGGATTTCAAGACTATTTGAATGTAGATAGCTGCTTAATCAGAGGAAATGTAAATGGAATTTGGCATACTAATGGTGCAATAACTAACACCGAATTTGACCAGAATACTTTCGCCATTTATGGTGTAACTAGCAATATATCTAATTGCACCTTCAGTCAAAATCACAAAGGCTTAATGGAATTCCAGGGCAATGCAAACAATTGCAGCTTTACCAGCAATGGCACTGCTGCAGAAGTGTCAGCGGGTGGAGTGGTTACAAATTCAACTTTTTATGAAGATACAATTGCCATTTCATACGCTTCAACGCTTAATGCGTCTTCTTTAATTCCAACTGTAATAGACAATCGCATTTGCGAATCAGTAAATTATTATGTAGAAAACAAAAGTGATTTAAACTTGCAATTAGATCAAAATTGCTTTTGTGAAACAGATTCAACTGCCATAGAAAACTTGATTTATGATGGATACGATGATATTACAAAAGGCTTATTTAATTACACGATTTATGATAGTACTTGTGTAAATGTTATCCGCTTGGTAACCAAGATTATGCTTGCAACTTCCCAGGAAAACATTCTTCAAGGAGAATTAGGAGTTTACCCAATCCCAGCTGACAATCAAGTATTTTTAAAGTTGCCTCAAGACCTTTTAAACAAATCAATCAATGCTACACTTTTTGATGCAATTGGCCGTCAGAAAGGTGACACCCGAATAATTGAAGAAACAAACCCCATGTGGGATTTAACTGACTTGCCAAAAGGATTATACTTCATACAAATTTCAGGTGATTTTACATCTACCATCAAGTTCATCAAGTAATAAAATTTGATTGTTTAATTAGGAATAAAACCCAAAGAAACATAAACCTTCCTCTGTAAACCCGAAGTTATGCTTCGGGTTTTTTAATTGTTAGCATGCCGATGCTTCGGCATGCTCGGCTTCGAACTGCGCAAAGTTTACCTTCGAACTTTTGATAGCCATTGATTTTTTTTGCGTTGCTCAATGGCCACCCTTGCACTTCATTACAAAAACAAACTTCGCCTGAAATATTACAACCAAAATCAAACGGATATTTATACTTACTTATCCAACCCTCAAAATCAACCATTTTCACTCCATCAAACAAACGCTAACCATTAAAACAACCATATTCAAGTCTAAGCCGTTAAACCCTCTTAAAACAAGCCAATTTCAATCAAGCCCATAAACAAAAAAGCTGTTTGGAAGATCCAAACAGCTTTTTCTCATTAACCAATATAACCTAAATTTATTCTTTAGTATCGTCTTTCTTTTTTGCTCTAGGAGCTCTTTTCGGCTTTTCTTCAGTTGCAGTCGCATCAGTTGAAGCAGCTGCATCAGCAGTTCCATCTTCTTTCTTGGCACCACGACTTCTACGTGTAGCTTTTTTAACCGGAGCTGCTTTAGGCGTATCTTGTATAAATTCGTTGAAATCAACTAATTCAATCATACACATTTCTGCATTATCCCCTAAACGGGTGCCCGTTTTTAATATTCTGGTGTAACCACCAGCACGTGTAGCAACCTTCACGCCCACTTCGCGGAACAAAGCAGCTACAGCTTCTTTTTGTTTTAGGTAAGCAAACACAGTTCTACGGCTATGTGTAGTATCGTTTTTTGATTTTGTAATTAATGGCTCAACATAAGTACGTAATGCTTTTGCTTTAGCTACTGTAGTGTTAATGCGCTTGTGCATGATTAGTGAGCAAGCCATATTCGCCATCATTGCTTTACGATGTGAGTTCGTTCTACCTAAGTGATTTAATTTTTTTCCGTGTCTCATTGTTTTAATTTAAAAATTTGAAATTAGTCAATTACAAGTCATTGCTTTATTGTTGAATTGTCTAATTGTCAAATTGATTTAGTCTTTATCTAATTTATATTTTGCTACATTCATTCCAAACTGTAGGTTCTTTGAAGCTACAAGTTCTTCTAATTCAGTCAATGATTTCTTACCGAAATTTCTGAACTTCAATAGGTCGTTTTTGTTGAAAGCAACAAGCTCACCTAAAGTTTCAACATCAGCAGCTTTCAAACAATTCAATGCACGAACAGACAAATCCATATCGTAAAGTTTAGTTTTAAGCAACTGACGCATATGCAATGAATGCTCATCAAATTCTTCAGTTTCCTTTTTCTCTTCAACATCCAATGTAATGCGCTCATCAGAGAACAACATAAAATGGTGAATCAAAATTTTAGCAGCCTCTTTCAAAGCTTCTTTTGGATGAATAGAACCATCAGTAGTGATATCGATGATCAATTTTTCGTAATCTGTTTTTTGCTCCACACGAAAATTCTCAACACTATATTTTACATTTTTTATAGGAGTGTAAATAGCATCAATTGGAATTAAACCAGCTACTGCGTTGTTTGGCTTATTTTCATCAGCCGGCACATAACCTCTTCCTTTTTCAATCATCATTTCAATCTTCAACTTAACTGAACTTTCCATATTACAGATAACTAAATCTGGATTCAAAACCTGAAAACCTGATGTAAACTTACCTATATCACCGGCAGAGAACGTACTTTTTCCGCTAACGCTAACCACTAAACGCTCGTTTTCGGTACCTTCAATTTGTTTCTTAAAACGAACCTGTTTAAGGTTTAAAATAATTTCTGTAACGTCTTCAACAACGCCTTTTATAGTAGAAAACTCATGATCAACACCTTCAATTTTGATGTAAGTGATCGCAAAACCTTCAAGAGATGAAAGTAATATTCTTCTGAGGGCATTTCCCACAGTAATACCATATCCGGGCTCTAACGGACGAAACTCAAACTGACCTTCATGATCTGTAGAATTAAGCATGATTACCTTATCTGGTCTTTGGAATGCTAATATTGCCATTGGTGTATATTATGTTTAATTTAAATGTTATTTTTAACCTAATTAACGTGAGTATAACTCGACAATTAACTGTTCTTTAATATTCTCCGGAACTTCAGCTCTTGCAGGCACTGCAATAAGTTTACCTTCGTTTTTATCACCATTCCAGTCTAACCAAGGAAAAGAGCGACTAGTAGAAGCTATATAATGATTGATTACCTCAAGGCTTTTTGA
>JBILPB010000212.1:0-4336 GCA_044374175.1 Bacteroidia bacterium
ATTTTAGAAGAAGATTTAGCCATGACAAACTTTGGCTTAGATTATCTTGGGCAAGCCGAATTTCATTACGATTATGCCGCTGAACTGGAAGGAAAAAACCGCAGTGGCGATGATTTAGCTTTCACACGAAGCGAGCGTCAATACTATAACTGCTTACTTTTGGAGCAACCCAATGGCGACTTTGCACAAAGTATGATGAAAATGTTTTTATACAGTGCCTTTGCAAAACTATTTTTAGAGGCCTTAACGCATAGTCAAGACGAACGTATGGCCGCCCTTGCAGCAAAAGGTATTAAAGAAATAAAGTATCATTTCCGTCATAGTAGTGAGTGGATCATACGTTTTGGCAATGGTACAGAAGAGAGCAAACAACGCAGCCAACATGCACTCAACGAAATGTGGCCCTACACTGTAGATATGTTCGACATGAATGAAACAGATCAAGAGTTAATTTCTTTAGGCATTGCTATTGATTTAAACAACCTGTATACCCCGTGGTTATTGTCAGTTAAAGAAGTATTAAATGCGGCTAATTTAGTAGTCGTAGAAAATCAGCACATGTACAAAGGCGGCTACATGGGCAATCACACCGAGCATTTAGGCCATTTATTATGCGAAATGCAATACCTGCAAAGAGCACATCCTGGAGCTACCTGGTAAATTATTAATATGAATATTTATGGCAACTTTATGCTTTAAAAATTAGAAAGATTAAGCTGCCCGATCATTCCAAACTAGTATCTAAAAGTGCTTGGATGCTTATTGTGAATAAACGCAACATGATAAGAGGAATAAAAGGAAAAATAGATAAATTAATTGTTCTTCTTTGAAAAAATGGAAAAAACAGCTTAAAATACTTTCAATAGATAGAATTTTTAAATTGCTGTTTTTTTCTATTTTATTCTACTGCAATATTTATTCGATGTTGATGTTTAAAATCTCAATTCTAACGCAAAGGGCTGCTAAATATACTACTACATCTAATTTAAGAAATCTATTTTTTATAATGAAGCTTTGTTATTGAGGTTCGATTATTTCAAAAACAGCAGCCAAATTTTCTAAAAATGATAAGAATAGGCTATTTAAAATTCAAATTAAGCGCAAAAACTAACAAAATTAACTACTTTTGCAGAAAATTTAAAAACCTTAATATTAAACTGTAAAATAATGAATTCAAGATTACTAATTTTAATGTTTGCACTAGTTGTAATTACTATGCAAAATGCTCAAGCACAGTTTTGCACCGCAACAACTAATTTAACCGCTTCATCAGGAACATTTTCTGACGGCAGTGGTACTGGTAACTATGCTGATACGACAAATTGTAGCTGGCTCATACAACCAAACGGAGCCACTTCAATCACCATCAATATTTTAAGTATTGATCTTCAAGCATGCTGCGACACGCTTATTATTTATGATGGCGCCAATAGTGCAGCTCCAATTTTAGGAACTTATTCGGGAACAATTGCTCCTCCAACAATCAACGCCACCGGAGGGAGTGTATTTGTTCGTTTCATCACTAATGGTGATGCGATTACAGGTGCAGGCTGGAATATTACCTATTCTTCATGTGGCCCCCCAAATATTATTGCAAATCCTTCAGATGTATGTACAGGCGGAACAGCGCAAATAAATATTTTAAGCGGAAGTTTGATTGAAAACTTTGATCCAATTGTAGCTGGTCAATGGACCATTGTTGGAGGCGCAGTGGACGTTGTTTGTGGTTCAGTTAGCGGTAATGCACTTTATTTTAATGGTGCAGGTACAAGAAGCGCTACAACAAATAACTTAAACGTATTAACAGGAGGCACCATTGATTTTTATCTTAATATTTCAAATGGAACTACACCATGCGAAATGGCTGATGCTGGTGAAGAAGTTGTATTAGAATATTCAATTGATAATGGTTTAACTTGGGTCATCATTAACACCTATGCCACTGGCGGTGTTTACGCAGCTTTCACTGCTGTGAGCGAAATTATTCCATCAGGAGCCCAAACCAATGCAACAATGTTCCGCTGGAGACAAATTAGCAACTCTGGTTCTACTTTCGACAACTGGAGTTTAGATGACATTCAAATTAACAGTGCTTCTAATAATTACACCTATTTATGGACCCCTGCTGCAGGTTTATCTAACACTACGATTCCAAATCCTACAGCAACGGTTAATGCCACCACAACATATACGGTAGCAGTAAGTAGCCCAAATTGCAATTCAACTGGTACCATTACAATTAATGTAGTGAGCCCTACACCTGCAACAATTACAGCCAGCGATTCTACTATTTTTTGCCAAGGTTTTAACACCACTTTATCTGCAAATCCTGGTAACAGCTATTTATGGTCAAATGGTGCTACTACTCAAAGTATTACAGTAGACACAGCAGGAACTTTTAGTGTTACAGTTGATTATGGTTATGCATGTGTTGCTACTTCTCCAAACACTATTATTGTTGTAAATCCATTACCTGCAATACCAACAGTAACTGCAGCAAGCGCTCCTGAAATTTGCAATGGAACTTCAGTCGTTATCAATTCAAGTACTGCGGCTAATTTAACCTACCAATGGAATAAATTTGGGGTTCCTTTGGCAGGTGCAACATCATCTTCCTTTACTGCAATAACTGGTGGAAATTACGGAGTTACTGTTACCGATAACAACAACTGTTCTTCAACATCAACAACATTCGCTACAATTACCGATTTAACCCCTATTATCACAGTATCAGCCACTCCTACTCCTATTTGCGCTGGCGGAACAGTTCAATTAAATGTATTGAGCAGTGTACTTACACAAAATTTTGATCCACTTGATACTAATCAATTACATGTAGTAGGCGGAATTGAAGCGGTTACTTGCGGCTCAGTTACAGGCAATGCATTGTATTTTGACGGTACACTTGAAAGAACTGCAACGACTAATAATATGAACGTAACTGCAGGTGGCACCATAAGCTTTTATTTAAAGATATCGGATGGACTAACACCTTGCGAACAAGCAGATTTAGGTGAAGAAGTGGTATTGCAATATTCAGTTGATGGTGGTATCACATGGGTAACGATAAGCACATATGCTGTTGGTACTGCTGGACCGTTTGCAAACTTTGCACAAGTAAATGAGATTATTCCTGGACCAGCACAAACATCTTCTACTAAATTTAGATGGGCTCAACCATCTAACACTGGTATTGGATATGACAATTGGGCACTTGATGATGTTCAGATTATTGGCTCAAACGGAACATATAGTTACCTTTGGAATTCAGCACCAGGTTTATCTTCCGATACTATTGCTGACCCAACTGTTGTTGCAACTTCAAGTACCTATTATACAGTAACTGTTACAAACTCAGGTGTATGTTCTATTTCTGCAAACGCAATAGTAACCACTTTCGATGCATTTAACATTACTGAAACGCACACCGATGCTGCTTGCGACACTTGCTGCAATGGTACTGCAAACATTAATGTTACAGGAGGTACTCCTATTTACACCTATGTATGGAATCCTGCACCGCTTACCGGACAAGGAACTGACTATGTAACTGGTTTGTGCGATGGCACTTACACTGTTACCGTTTCAGATACCACTGGTTGCAGCAATTCGTTAACGATAAACATTGGCGACCTTTCAGGTTTTGAAGAATTAGGTAATTTAAAAAATATATCACTTTTTCCAAATCCTACATTAGGTAAATTTACATTAACTAAAAATAATACGATAGCTGAAAAGCTAAAAGTATCAATTACCAATGTCTTGGGAGATGAATTAATTATAGATGAGCTTCCTAGTAATGTTACTATCAAAGAATACAATATTGAAACCCTTAGCACTGGTATATACTTTGTTAAAGTACAATCACCAACTGGAAATGCCAAAGTTATAAAATTAGTAAAGAATTAAATTTACATTAAAAACATAATTAAAATAAGCCCTTCCAACTCAGTAGGGCTTATTTTTTTCCAATCAATTCTTTAATTATTTAACCAACATTTTATCGTTTAATACTAAAATGAATTATATACCAGACCAAAAGGTGCAAATAGACATATAATTATAAGAGCAAGTTGTCTTAACTTTTTCGACAGTGATTTCATTTATTTTTTCTGTAAAGAATTCACTTAGGTCTGATAAATCATTAAAGAACACATTTGTAAATTTTCTTTTGATATGTTTCCACATTTTTTCTGCTGGATTTAGTTGAGGGCTATATGGAGGAAGGAATAGCAGTTTTATATTTGATGGAATTTTTAAACATTTAGCTTTGTGAAAGGCTCCGTTATCCAATACAATTATTTTAAATTCTTTTGGATTATTCTCTGAGAACATA
>JBILPB010000213.1:0-4317 GCA_044374175.1 Bacteroidia bacterium
TTTGGTACTGCTGGTTTTTTCATTTTTATAAATCGGGAAAGAACGTAAAGAATCAATACCCCAGCGGCATAGAGATAAACCGTATTCCAAAATCTTGATTGCTTTTTCAACAGATTGCATTATTTACGATCTAAAGGCACAGAGTCATAACCTGTTTTATCTTTAGGTCCTTTAGGCTGAGGTTGTGGTAAAATATTCATTACTGAACCCCCAGTAAAAGTTCGATACAAATTGTATAAACCATAACCTACAACTGCTATTGCTGAAACAGTAACTGCAATTTTAACAATTGGAATAGCTATAACTCCAGCAATGACAAGAGCAAAATAACCAAGACAAACAAGTAAAATATTAGCAGCTGCATTTTGGAAAATTTCCATGGGTGGAAATGTGATTCCTAGCATTTCAACTAGCTTTTTTACTGTTTCCGCTACTGGTTTAATAGTAAGTAGGAATGCCACTAGGGCAATAATTGCCACAATGCTAAACAGCCTATGTGGAAAGTTTTTAAATGGCAATACTTTGCGTATCATCTTCTTCTTCTGATTTTCTTAAAATTGATTTAGCTAGTTTGGCCTCTCTGGCCTTTTCCAAGATTGTAGAACGCTCCGTATTTGCTTGCTCACCTTTGCGCATCTTTCGGGAAACGAAAAACAAAGCGATAGCCACAAGGCTACCAACAATAAGAGGTAAATACTTTCGTGCATTTTCCATTTAGAATTTCTTTTTCAGAGATTCTAGTTTTTTTCTCATGGCCACAATTTCTTTTTTGCGGTCATCTATTTTTTTCTTTTGTGCTAGTTTGGTTTCCGCCTTGCGAATTCTTGCAGCTAGTCCTTTTGGAATTTTTGGTAGTCTCATAATTATCTTCTACGGCCTCGCCCTTTTTTTCGCATGAAATAAAATGCAGCTACGATAGCAGCCACAATAGCAAATGGTAAATATGTTTTTTTTGATGCCTCACCACCAAAGGAGAAACCGCCAGTAATAGGAGTGCTTTTTGCACTTGGTTGAAGTGAATTCATAACGCTTTCAGATAATGGAGCAGTCTTAGTACCTGCAGTAGCCTCAGCTGCTGCGGTTCTTCCACTTATTCCCCCAATTAATTTCCCAAAAATAGTTTTAGGTTTTGTATAAGTTTTTTCGCCCGCAAGAGCCTTTTCTATCTTGCTTTGTTGCAGAGCTCCAAGCCCTGCACCAACCAAAGGAGCTAATTGAATTGCCATAGGATTGTTTGTCGAATTATATCGATTACAATTGGACATAGTCAGATTTTAAAACAACGGTTGAACCACCAGCACCATTGAATAGTACTACTTGAGAAATCAAACCCGCTCCGCTGTCCGCATCAATTGCTACCAAACCCTCAAGGTTTCCATTGGTATCCGAAATGTGATAATTCGCATATAATGCACGAAGTTCAGCAACTGTATACTCGTCCGTGAAACCATTTGCGAAAGTTATTTGAGCCCTCAATACATGTGTAGCGTCAAAAATCAATGCTTCAAAATTATCAAAAGTAGCATTAGCACTTGGGTTGATTGATTGTTCAACCGCTCTTCGTGCGACATTTGAAATATTTGTGGAAGCTGCAAAAACGTTTAGGCTAAATGCAATCCCGTTTGTTCCTGTAATAGTAGTTGCTTTATTAATTCTACCAGTTGCAAGACGTAGATATGATGCAGTTGTAGACTGGTTAGCTGCCGATGGGTCTGACAAAGCTGCTCCAGAATCAAACTTTGCAAGAGCAGTAAGTCTGTTTACGTCAGTGATTGACATCAACTGAGTTCCTGAGCATACTACGCTAAAATTGCTTAATGCTTGGTTTACGTCAGCAGTATTAGAGATAAGAAATTTCTCAGGGAGAAAATCAAGGTTAAAAACGGCAGAAGCCGAAGCAGGAAAGGTTCCGATAAGAGCCATATAAGATTTGATTAGTTTCTGTTTATTGTGTGAATTAACGAAAATTTCTATTAAAAAAGCAAACTTCTCTAAAAATTTTCAATAAGTTTCTGTAATTTTTTTTGTCGGAGATGCGTTGGCTTAGATAAACCCATAGACTCGGCGGAGTTTTTAAGCAATTCCAATACTTTTTCAGTATTTAAAAAATAATAATCAATAGAAACTTCATCTGAAATTTTCTTTGTCACTTTGTTTTTTTCCATTTCTGGAAAATGTTTTTGTAATCTGTAAGGATGAATTATCAATTTTTCAAAAATTGGAAAGTTTCTTGAATAACCAAACGATTTGCAATAGATAACCCTTCCCTTTAATCCTTTTCCTTCAAAGTTTTTGTCATGTGTTTTACTCATGTACTTCGCAAAATAACCGCTTATGTTTCTGATTGAATTTTCTTTTATAAATTCAACATCAACAGAATTTTTTGAGTCCTGACCTACTAACTCATTCCAGTAATTTTGAACAAAATTTACAGAAATGAAATCTGTACTGGTTACTAAATGAAAATGGATGTTTCCTCTTTCCTGCGCTTCACTTACCCAAACGAAATTTTTTAACCCGTTTGGTCTACCTCTTTTGTATCTTCTTGTCAATCCCTCTAATAACTTTTGAAATTGTGCCGAATAATGCCCGTCACTGATTTCAAAATTTGTTTGAAGTTCTTTTATAGTAAAAGTCCAAAAGGTCTTTATTGGTTCGCTAAAATGCAAACAAGAAAGAACGTTATAAAAACGCCCTCTCCTACTTCGGTTTGCTGAAAATTCTTTTTTACCGCCGTTATTATTAGAAAGGTTTTCCAATGCAGCTTCATTAAATGAACAAGCAAACCCCGAAGGGTTTAAACTTATCATTTTTGGTAGGCTTCAAGGATAATTAAAAGATATTCTCTGTAGCTTATTTCGCCTTGCATGGCATCTTTCCAATTTTGCCACATGGTATAAGACCAAGACGCGCTAAAATCGTCCAACTGCCTCCATTTTCGCTCAATTGAGCCATTAACTTTTTGAAGTTCCAAGTTGATTACCTCAACTGCTTGAATGTGTGGTCGGATTGCTACCTCAATTTTGAGGCGTTCTCTGTTTGGTATCATTTGTTATGGGGGTTAGGTATGATTCAAATTAAAGAAAAAAAAAATCTATCGGCAATACCGATAGATTAATTCAATAACAACCCCCAATCCATAGAAAAAAACAATGGCGACCTATTGGCCGCCAAATGTTTACTTGCTCATTTGGTCAAGTTGCACCCCTGCATTGCTTGACATTTCAAAATTATGGGTTTTTTACAAAAAAGCAATTTACTCGCCTTCAAATTTATAAAACACCACGAAATTTAAATTCCATCTAAGATTAACTGCAGCTAATGTTTCCCATCCGTATCCCTGCGCTAAGGTTCTTCCTAATTGAATAAATTTAACGGATTCATAAGGACTAGCAAATTTTAAACTGTTAGTATATTTTCCAATTGAAAAACTTTTGTTTGCGGCTGTTTCTAAATCCACAGCGTAAATATTTGTTGCAGCCATAGATCCTCCAATTATAGGTCTTTGCCCTCCTACTGCAACATCAATACTCCAATCATTGACAATTGCTCCGTTAATAATTGTATTTGTTTGAGTCTGTATAGTTCCTAAAACATCAATTCCGTAAACATTTATGTTTTTGTAACCTTCAATGTTGTAGGTACTTGTAGAAAGTGTTGAAACCTGCCAAAAGTGTTGGTTTGCTCCAGTTGTCCATTGTTTTAATTCAGTACCTCCAGAGATATTACTTATTAATTCAACCCTAAAATTGAAACTTCGTAGACAATCCATATTAAACGGGTTTAGAAAATAGTTGACGTTCTCTTTCTCTCCTAGCAACAAGTCCGCGATTTATCATTCCATCTGATATCCTCCAGTCTGCAAACCTTAAAGCTGAACCCGTGTAATTGCCTTCATTCAATAATCTTAAAACAGAACTTTTTGCAAATGCATCTGGTCCTATGTTGTACCTCAATGACAACAAGGCAAGTTGTTGGTTTTTGTTAATTGGCACTTTAATAAGACTGTTTAACTGTTTTCTCATTGATTCAATATCCTTTTGAAAAAGTTGTAAGGCCTTTTCCTCTGTAATTGTTTGAGTCATTAATTCAAGTTCATTTGGTTGAATTTGGTGACCATATCCAATTGAATATAATTGTTTTCCATTTTTGTCTTTTCCGTCTGGCTTTGCCCTAAGTAGTGGTCCTTGATTTCCACTTTCTTGCCTTACAATCCATTGGAAAATCTCGTCAAATGTTAAAACCGTTGTGCTAGGTGCCAAAGGAGTAGGCTTATAGCCCATCGTTGGTTTTGGTACTGCTGGTTTTTTCATTTTT
>JBILPB010000287.1:0-4271 GCA_044374175.1 Bacteroidia bacterium
ATGGCTTTAATATCAAGGATTTTCATAGGTTTATGTATTTATTAAGGCTATTTATAATTGCTGAAACTTTTGTGCAATATAAGAAAAAAGGTATCTGAAACGTAAACAACAAAATATATTTTTCCATGAGCTAGTTGTTGGCTAAACAGCAATAAAACAAAGTACTTAACGATTAAATGATTAGCTATCAAAAGAAAACTATTTTTTGAAAATTTAAATATTTATTGCTTGGTGTTATGACTCCTAAAAATTGAAATAGGGATTTCTTTTTTATTAAAACACTTTTTCTATTTTAGTTCGATAACATCGCTCTAAAACATCATCAAACTCATATTTACTAATTAACTCTAAGCGCTCGCCTTTATCATCTAGCAAGTCGGCAATAAAAACACGATCGGGTAAAATTTTTGCATCATGTTTAGTTAAATTAAAGAAATTACCCAAGATGCGCAACTCTATAAATTGCTGTAGCGAATTAATTTTAAAATAAGTTTGGTGTTGCTTGTATTTTAAATAAGTTGGGAACATACATCAATATATTTTACGAATATAAATGTAATATTGAAAGCTAAAAAATAAAGTGTATTTTTCACAAAAATATAATGAATCAATTATAATCGAATGCAAACATTTATTGAATACATTGGTGATATTTTACTTGAGCAAATTAAACTTGGAAATGATCCCATACTAGTTTTACCGAACAAAAGACCGGTAGCCTATTTGCAAAAATACATGGCAAGCAAAGCACAAGAATCGATATGGTTTCCTAAAATATACACTATTGAAGACTATGTATTGCACCTTACAAAAATGCAGTTGGCAGATCCTATTTATACGGCAAGTTGCCTTTATGATATCTATACAGAAACATTACAAGATCAGGCCGATTCTTTTGATGACTTTGTAAAATGGTGGAACCTCTTAATTTCTGATTTCAATGATATTGATATGTATATGGTTGATTCAAAACAACTATTTAACTATATTAATGAGGCAAAAGCCATTGAAAATTGGAATCCAGGGGAGCAAGCGCCTACAAAACTGCAGCAGCATTATCTCACATTTTGGAAATACCTACCACTATTTTATGAAAAGTTGAACCAAAAATTGCGTTCCAACAATTTGGGTTACCGAGGAATGATTTATCGTAAAGCAGCAGAATTGTTGCCTAAAAATGAGGTTAGCAATGATAATAATGCTGTAATTTTTGCCGGATTCAATGCATTAAGTACTTCGGAAGAAATGATTATCGAATATATTTTGACTTCAAAAAAAGGCGCTATTTATTGGGAAGCAGATGATTATTATTTGGCAGATGATAATCAAGAAGCCGGTAAATTTTTAAGGCATTACAAAAGTAAATGGCAGCACTTATCTAATTCAATTTTTTTTAGCAATAACAGTTTGCTTAATGAAGCAAAAGAAATAAATATTATTGGTGCTCCAAAAAGCATGATGCAGGCCAGTTTGGCAGGCAATATTGCAACAGAAATATTAAATAAAAATAACATTGACGCAGCACTAATACCTGCTGATGAGGCTTTATTGAGTCCTTTACTTTACCAATTACCTGCTATTGCAAACAAGGATATTAATATTTCAATGGGCTATCCCATTGTTTCTTTGCCACTAAACGGATTATATGCTATTGTGTTTGATTTTATAAATCAACTCGAAAAAGACAAGCAGCCTTTATTTAGCACCAATTTAATTCATCAATTATTTAATCACCCCTATGCTGCTATCTTATTTAAAAACAATACAAAAGTAGATTTTAGCGAACTTAAAAATTGCAAAAAAAAGCTACTATCTTCAGGTAAAATTTATCATAGCTTAAAAGACTTGGAAGCCCTTAATGCAGAGGCTGACTCCCTAAACTTTTATTGGTTTTTTGAATCTTTAATTGAACATTTGTCGCAACCTAATTTGTTGACTAAATTCTTTACTCTAATTAATGAAAAATTGACTGTCAATATTGGTGAAAGTGATGTTTTAAGAGAAATATTATTGGTGCAAGTAAATGTGTTTAACGATATCATTCAAGCAATAAATAAAGTATTTTATCAAGGTGAGAGCACTAAAATTAGGCAATCGAGAACTTTATACAATTTAATTAATCAAAGTTTAATTAGTAAAACATTACCTTTTATTGGCAATGCCACAGGAGGCATGCAATTTATTGGAATTCTTGAAACAAGAATGTTGCAATTTGAAGAAATTATCATCACAAGTTGTAACGAAGGTGTTTTGCCAAGTTCAAAAGTATCGGGAAATTCTTTTGTTCCATTCGATATTCGTTTTCAATTTAATTTGCCAACCTATAAAGACAGTGAAGCGGTTTTTGCCTACCATTTTTACAGATTGCTGCAGGGCGCAAAAAAAATTCATCTCATATACAATACCGAAACTGATGAGTTTGGAAGTGGTGAAAAGTCAAGATTTTTAACTCAGCTTGAGATGGAATTAACTATAAAAAACAAACAGGCAAGCGTTAAAAACAACATCATTAAATTACCAGCACTAAATAATTTTGGAAGAAAAGCAATACAATTTGAACATAACGAAAATATTGATCTTACCTTAAAAGCGCAATGCGACAAAGGATTATCGGCTACTGCGCTTACAAGTTATAAAAACTGTTCGCTTCAATTTTACTTTAAATATATTGAGCGCATTAGAGTGCCCGATGAAATTGCAAGCGAAATTGGAGCAAATATTGTAGGTAGTGTAATTCATGCGGTACTTGAAAATATTTATGCTCCTTTAAAAAATCAAATTATTTCTTTACAACAAATTGAATATACATTTGATGAACTGGAAACTATGACCAGAGCAGCATTTGAAATTATTGAACCTGGAGTAGATAGCAATAGCGGAAAAAACTTATTATTTGTTCAAACGGCTGTAAGAATTATTGCAAAGTTTCTTTTGCAGGAGCAAAGTGAAATTAAAAGTGGCGTAAAAATTAAATTATTACATACTGAGTCGCAGTTCGAACACGAATTAAAGGTGAGCAGTGACAGCGTAAAACTGCGCGGAACCATCGACAGAATGGATGATTACAACAATACAATTAGAATTATAGATTATAAAACAGGAAGTGTTGACCCTAAGAAATTAAAAGTAACAGCCATAGAAGATATTTTTGAAGATGCCGATTACGACAAGGCTTTTCAGTTGTTGTTTTACACTTTACTTTATCATAAAAATTATCCTACTTCAAAACAAACTGTTGAGGCAGGCATACTTAGTTTGCGTAAAATTAGTGACGGACTTTACAGCATTAATACACAATACGCAAACCATGAATTGATGGAACTTTTTGAACAACAATTGGTACTGCTAATAAATAAGTTATTGGATCCTAAAATTGCATTTACGCAAACCAACAACCCTGACATTTGCAACTATTGCGCCTATGCTGGTATTTGTATGAAGTAGATTGGTTAGGAATTATTAATAACTCCTCGAAGGTTTCACATTTCTAAATTATCCTGTTTTGGTGTCACCGCCAACCTATTGGTATTATAACCAGTAATCTTCCTTTCTTTAAATCAACAAAAATTTCACATAATTTTTACTAATTTCGTGGCCAGCAATAATAAAAACGAGTGTATTGCGTTAAATTCATATTCAATTAAATTGTTAATTAATTTTTATTTTGAGATTACTTGCTGCCATTAGTTTGTTACTTATTATCATTATAGCCTCTTGTAAAAAGGAAGTAGGTTTTATTACTGATAAAAATTCTAAACTAAACTTTTCTGAAGATACTGTTTTGTTTGATACCGTTTTTACTCAAGTAGGTTCATCCACCAAGCAATTAAAAATTTACAATCCTTACAAAAAAAAGTTACTGATCAAAAGAATTTGGTTAGCAGGTGGTGCCGGTTCTCAATTTAAATTAAATATTGATGGTGTGCCTGGTAATGCTACTACTGATGTTGAAATAATGCCTAATGATAGCCTGTACATATTTGTAGAAGTTACAGTTAATCCTTTGAATGTAAATTCACCTATGATAGTTTCTGATAGTATATTATTTGAAACAAATGAAAGCATACAAGATGTTGATTTAGTGGCTTGGGGACAAGATGCACATTATATTAGACCCAATACCTACATCGCTGGTTTGCCACCATTAAATATTATAGCTAAAGAAAATGAAAATATTACCTGGACCAATGATAAACCATATGTAATTTATGGTTATGCCGTTGTTGATAGTGCTGCTTGTTTAACCATTGCCGAGGGAACTAGAGTACATT